>JAUWTY010000021.1 GCA_030614485.1 Methanosarcinales archaeon
ATTCAGCAAGAACGTGGCCACCATCGATGAGACGGATATGGTGGTAGCGGTGCTGGATGGTGTAGATGTGGATTCGGGCACGGCGTGGGAGATTGGGTACGCCTATGCGTAGGGGTTGCCTGTGTATGGGCTGCGGACGGATTTTCGGATGAAGGGACTGTGAATTTGATGATAGAGCGGTCGGTTGTGATGTGTATGGGTGTGGGGGAGCTGGTAAAGCGGTTGGAGAGTATTTGAAGGTATTGAGACTTTTGTCCGGGTAATAATGACCTAAGCCTTGGTCTTATCCATCGCTTGCAGGTCTTGAGCCTGCTTTACAGCTTCTTCTTTCAATGCTTTCAGGTATGATTCATCTATCTCCGTCTTCTCTGCGATTTCCTTTATCTTGGCATCCGGGAGAGCTCTCAAGTCGCAGACTTTACTTATGCCTACAGCATCGAGCTTGTGTGCGATGTTTAAGCTGGCATCAAGTTTCTTGACAATCTCCGATGATTGCATTTCTCTTTTAGAGATATCATTTTTCTGCTTTTCAGTCAAGAACTTCTTACCAATCTCTTTTAAAGTTCCTTCAATTGCTTTGGTATATGCACCAACGAAGTAAGCGAAAAAAACTATTGCCCAAGGGGTTTTAAACTCAATAACATCAGTTATCGTAAAAAGTGCAATCATAGCTATATAAGGAGCTATAAATAACCTACGGCCGTATGAAAAATATATACGATCACAGTCTTCAGGTTTCGGTTTTTCCTCTTTTTTCTTCAAATAGCTGACAGTGACGTATGATGTGGCACCAATAAACGCTACAATAGGAACAAAAAGTGGCAAATCAAGGTCAGGATTCAAGAAGTAAATATTGAATTTATTTGTATAAAAAGAAATTATCAACAATATTACAAAAGAGAGTGCCCAAGAAAGAGGTGGGTAATACCATCGTTTAGTTTTTTTCCTAATAATAACATACAGCATTGTAAAAACAGGTAACATTAGAATTATTGAATTCAAAAAAATAATCCAAGGGATTACATTATAATTCAAATAAAAATTGTAATTAGCGTTTTCGGTAACATTCAAACTGGCATTAAGGCTTTCATACTCATCAGCTTTAATTACAATGTTTACCTGTCCTGGGGAAATCTGGGCAGAGGTCATACCCTTTGAATCGGTTTTCTCAAAAAAATGAGCCCCGGAAGGGTCAATAACTTCAATGTCGGCGTCAGCTATTGGCACCCCCGTCATGTTTTTGACAACAATTGAGATATTAAATGAATTTGTGTTAAAATTTTCATCCGCTTGAACAGTTACGACTAATGATAGAGATAAAATAACCAATAACAAAATGATTTTTATTAATTGCCCCACAATAATAGAAGTAAGTTAGGGATAATATATTATCTTTTCTCTCCTGAATAATGTGTTTGAATATCTCTGGAAACCTCTAAATAATTATTACTTCCATCATGCTTTCCCACTCATCAGAAATGAATCGCAGGATGACCCCGAAAGGCAAGTTGAATAAAAACCGCTATGGGAATAGAAAATATCAGGGGTACAAATATCGCCATGACAAAATGCCGTATTCTGGGAGATTCAACTAACCTGTTCTTAGGAATGCTGTTTGCCAGCAGGTATACCATTAATCCGTACACGACTATCCACAGATAGAACCCCTCATATCACATACCCGGTCTCACTCTTCGGCCTGATATCCACCAAAATAAAATTCTTCATATTACTGCGCCTGATATCAGCAATATCCTTCAGCTTTATGCCCTCCACAAAAGACACCTCGCCAATCTTCTCATGGAACTCATCATAATCCAGCTTCACCTTCAGCCCTTTCAACCTCAGCGTAATAGGCAACGGAGACAACACCTGCTTTATCTCAGGCACCTGGTCCTCAATCTCCTTCTTCACCCTGGGCGGCATCACAGACTGCTGGTCTTTACCAATATCTTCCCGCAATTTATCCAGTATCTTGCCTACCTCGGCCACCATCTGGTCCATGGCATGCATTTCATCCCCCTTTCGCATGCGGTGGGCTACCCGCCCCAGATTGCCCACATAAACATCAGCATTTTGCACACCATCCGATGCTATCTCGGGAGCACCGGTCACAACTATGGGTATCTCAATACCCTCAAACAATTTCGGCTTCGACTCAATAATGCAATGTTTAAAATTCCCGAAAATATACACCGCCAGGTCATGCTCATTGATAAGGTCCCGCTCATAAGCATTTATCTGGCAAATCCTTGAACCCACGCCCCTGCTCAAACCAACCATATTAGTCTTAGCACCTTTGCGGCGCAGGAACTCGGCAAGATCGCAGTCAAGATGTGGCAGGTGATGGTACGCCAGTGTAGGAGCCACCACAGCGATCTCGGCACCGGATAAAGGTGCACGGGTTAATTCGCCCAGCAACATCTTGGTCATATCCTCAACCAGATGGGTGTCCTTCATAGGCACCAGCATTATCATGATTACCTCGGTCTGCATGATATTCTTCTGTAGAATATAACCTCCAAGGTCCTCCACCAGTTCCACAAGCAAATTATGCTTATAGACCCCGCCTTCATACATCATAGGTTCAAGCATTGGAGCTCACCCCATCAATCAACTTATCAAGTATAGCCTGTGCCCTGTCTTTCCATTCCTGTTTAATAGCATCCTCTGACGCTACAAAAAGAATATATTCCTTTGTCATCTGATGATACCTGACCCTGAACCCCTCAGGAATTATCCTCAACATAGAATCAACTATCCTGTCATCTATCTCTCCAGCTTTCTCATCGATAACCATTTCACTTAAAATATCAACCTCATCCATATAATCAGGAGTGTCCACCGCCACAAGTGTGCGTTCCTCATGAATTATATTACCCCTGCCATAGCGTTCCCACAATTTTTCAAGCAATTGCGGAATATAAGCCTCTTTATTAAGTTTAATAAGAACCTGGTGTTTCCCGTATTCCCCAGTCTCCAGATCAGCAAAATCCTTAATATGCACAGAAGCCAGTCCGGCATGCCGCAACCCCACAAAAATGAAAACCGGCTCGGTAACATCAACATATACCCTGACCTTCTCAATTACCCTGCCCAGCGCAAGGTCAGACAGCACATCTGAGATAACTTGTTTATATATAATGGCACCAACCTCTTCCCCTGGCGATTCCACGATGATCTTCTCATCTTCTTCCATCTGTGTTACTCCTCTGTGGTCTATTTATTAATGAAACCCGAAGCCAATAATGCTGCACCCACCGCACCAATATACTGGGAATGAGGTGGTACCGTCACATCAATCTTTAACAAGTCATGCATGGCCTTTGGCACGCCCTCAATAAGCGATGACCCGCCCACCATTATCAGCGGCTCCTTGACCTCTACTTCCTGCAATTGCTGCTCGAACACCTGCTCCACCACACTGTAACATGCAGCAGCTGCCACATCCTCAGGTACAGACCCTTTAGCCAAAGAATTGACCAGGCTCTGGATACCGAACACAATACAGTAACTGTTCATCTCCACATGTTCCTGCATCCCCTTTATAGCCAGCGCACCCAGTTCAGTAATATCCACACCCAGACGCTTGGAAGTCATCTCCAAAAACCGGCCTGATGCACCCGCACATATACCACCCATTGTGAACATACCAGGAATACCATCCTGTACAGATATGGCCTTGTTGTCCATTCCTCCAATATCAATAACAGTTGCCTGACCTTTCTGGTGACCAGCAAGATACACTGCACCTTTGGAATTCACAGTAATTTCTTCCTGTATCAGGTCAGCTTTGAATTCATCACCAATCAGGAACCTGCCATAACCCGTAACACCAAGTGCCTGTATCGCATCCCTGGTAATTCCCGCTTCCTTCATAGCATTGTTCAGTGCTTCGGTGGCGCTTTCCATAACCTTCACAGTAGGCACCCAGCCCGTACCCACCACTTTATCGTCTTGCATTATCACCGCTTTGGTCGTGGTGGACCCTGAATCAATACCCGCGGTCAGTCCTTCCTGATGTTCCCTGGCAAGCAGACTGCGCCGTCTTGCAGTGGTGGTAAGAGCCTCCAGTCTGGTAAGCAGGGTACCAGCCGTAGTACGTTCGGTAAATGAATAACTGATAACCGGAAACTTCGAGTTCTCATGAATATACCTGCGCATCTCATTTCGCACCAGGGCAGCCTCAGCACACCTGAAACAGGTCGCAATCAGCACCGCATCAGCATTGGTCTTCCCATCCACCAGTGCCTGCGCCCTTGCCATCATCAACTTCAAATCCGGACTTGCCACCTGGAGACCAAATCTTTCCTCCACGGCCTTAACATCGTCAATGGTTATCTCAGGGAAAATGATTTCTGCATCCACCATCGCAGCAGCCGTTTCAATCTCTTTCTGGATACCACTGTACTCACTACCGCAAGACAACTGGGCAATCTTAACAAGATTCTCCTTCGCCATATCACTCATCCCCCTTACCTGATTGTGCCCCTGACAACCCGTCCAGGAACTCACGTATCTTATGCACGAATGCCTTTGCCTCGTCCTCTGTTTTAGGATAATCCATCTCAAGTAATGGCACCTTCTTTGCACGCACAAGGAAATTTATCAATTCATTAGTACGTGCACATCCCATACATCCAAAAGATATGTCGGGCTCTCTCACAATAATACCTGCCTCTGCTTCCTCCAGCAGGGGACCCAGCAGTGACATCCTGCCTCTCACGCCTGCAGGCACTTCCACAGCCGCGTACTTCAATCCCAGTTTTGGGTCCTCTGGTGTAATATTAATGGGCGGCGAATCCAGACCTGCTGTGCGAATCTTTTTTCCGATCTCCTGCATCATAGCCAGAGGTTCGTGACCGAACCTGTCTACAAGGTCTGACAGTATCAAACTGTTGCTGGGGTAAATGAAAACTTTAACCATCTTAATAACCTCATTCTGATTCTTTGACCTCTTTTTCAATTATGTCCTTAAATTTTTCAATGGTAAGATGCGGCGGTGTAACGTCTTTTATTTCAGGCATCTCTCCTTTTTCGATCTCATCCAGTGCTTCTGTGACATACGGCAGGAGAGCAAATTCTATCTCATGCTGATGGAACCCGGGTTTGGCACCCCCGCCCTGGCTTGCCCTGCATCGGTTTGAACTCCCGGGAGGCACTCCTCGCTCTTTGATAAATATCCGGTTTGGGTCCAGATTCCTGATTTCACTTGCAATCCGGTTAACTTCAGACCTTCTACCTTCAACAATAAGACCAAAACACGTCTCCTTAACCGTGACATCCGCCTTGCTCTCGTATATCTTAATAACTAAGTCACTGGGCAGGGTAAATGTAGAGTGCAGCACTATCATCTTGCTGATAATGTCATCATCGTCACTCATCCTGCTCCACCTCCATCACATAGACGATATCACCTTGTTTAAACGCCAATAACTTCTCAGCGTCAGTCACTTTTCCAATAATATTGGTACAGTGGAACTTCTCACCCGTGGGGCCGTATCGATTGTCATCCACGGTTTTGACCCCCATTATACCATACATCTTAGAAGCCTGATTGGTCACACCCATCTCGCCTGCAACCACAATTTCCTTTGGTGTATTTTCAGGCATTATCTCCTTGTATGACTCAACTCTTTTTATGGTCTTTAACAGAGTGGTGTTCTCATAAGTGAAATCCACAGGCAGTGGGCCTAATGGCCGCTCTTTAAGTCTAAGAGCATGTTTGAAAAATTCCACTGTCGTGGGTGCTTTGTCATAATAAAATTCTATATGGATCAACTGGTTAGGCGGGATACAAAAAGCAGATATTTTACCTCCGTCCAATATCTCCATTGTAGTTTCAGGGCGCTGTTCAACGATTATAGCATCAACACCATCATAACCACCTATCTCCAGTGTGAGTCCACGCTCCTGTGCGAGTTCAGCAGCTTCATTGATGTTCAGACCCAGGAACATGACCCGCTCAGGTGTGGCAGTTACAGTGAGTTTATTACCTTTGTCAGCCAGCTTTATCAGTTCTATTCCTTTCGTAATACTTCCTACAATAGAATGTGCCACACTGCTGGTACGGTCCTCCTTTGAAATGAACACCCTGCCCATTCCATCACCATGGGTACGTACCGCCACACTACCTTCTGAGCGGGAATCAAGCGATTCGAAAGGACAAATTTCGCCTATGAGTACATCATCCACTACATAAGAACTGGATATATCATTAACCCTGAAGAACCCGTGACGTACCAGGCCAAAGAAATGTTCTGCACCTTCAGGTGAATCTTTATTCATTTCAACCGCAAAATAAGTGAAGATCTTCATACCATCTTCAAGTGCAGTATCCATGTCATTAGTAGTAATCTTATCAGTCAGGGTCTCCCATTTTATAACCGGTTCAATGTCGGTAATGGTATCCCCCTGTTCCAGTTTTGTAAGGATGTTCTTGCTGCTTATGACCCTGGCAAATACACCGCCGTCTACAGGGGAGCCGTGAGACGCCGTATGATTGTTTTTTGCAACTATCACGTAAGTGTTCTTTGCATCATACCCGCCAGCACCAAAGATAATATCATACCTCTTGTACGCATATGTACCTCTATCGGGTTTGATACCAGTTTCAACAGGACCAAAGGCCACTGCATCCGGAGTGGCCCAGTGAGCATGCAATTCCGTGCCAACAAATTTGGTAGCCCAGGTATTCAAAAATTCAGCTTTTTCGGAATCCACTTCTATCTTGAACTCACCTTTATTCGTCTTAACACTGTATTCGGTGGTAAGCTCTTCACGCTCCTCTCCTCCTTTTACAATCCCTATCGTAGTACCTTTATGGTAGGTTGTCTGTGTCTTTGTCAGCAACTCGCTAAGTATAGCCCCCTCTTCCATCTCTATTGAAAGTTCATTCAACTCAACTGTGATAACGCCGCTCAAAAACACTCCTCCATATCAAAATACGACTGGCCCATAATACTTACCTGCTACTATACCTATATTTTTTACAAGTTAAAAAACTATAAGTCTTTCGCTATGCCTTCCTGTGATTCTTCACGTTCCTCTTTTGTCAGACGAGTGAGCACATCGGCCGTATCACCGATATCCACTATCTTACCCAATCTCATCAGGGCAGCCCGGTCACATACTTCAGCCACAAAGTCCATATCATGGGACACAATCACAAATGTTTCGCCCATGGTCTCCCTGGCATGCAGGATTGATTTTGACACCTCAATCTTTGTGATAGGGTCCATTGTACCAGTGGGTTCGTCAAATACCAGTATCCTGGGTTCCTTCATCAATACAGCAGCCATTGCCACCCTGTGCCGCTCCCCTTCACTCAGTTCATCCGGCATCTTTTGAAGGATGCTCTCAGCCTTATGTTCTGAGAATCCTGTCGTCGTAAGAGTATAAATGGCCTTACGTTCACCAAGTTCATGGGGGAGTTCCAGGCCAATGGATTCGGTCAGGTTATCAATAATATTCCTGTGCGGATACAGGCTGTATTCCTGATGCAATGCACCGATATATTTGGTGGCCCGTCCTTTGCCGTGGAAACCCATTATTCGCATGTCCACCCATTCGTCCCCAACCCTGATGTCTATCTCACCCTCGGTGGGCTGCAAATGGCCTGTGATAATCTTGGATGTTGTTGTCTTCCCGGCGCCACTCACACCGATTATCCCGAATATCTCTCCCTCACACACTTCAAAATCAATGCCATCTACTGCATGGACTATGCCGCGGTCAAGAGAGAAATATTTCATTCTCAGGTTCTTGGATTTTATGATAGGTTCACCAATTTCGATTTCATGTTTCTCTATTTCACCGGCCTGTTTCATGAATTTGTCACTGACGGTCTTCGGGTCACCTTGTTCCACAATTTCACCATCTTCCAGCCAGATTGCCTTGTGTGAGAGTTCTTCGATTACCCTGGGCCAGTGCGAGGTGATTACCAGAGACATCTTGTATTCTTCAACTGCCTTCTTTATGCCTTCGTGTACAAGTTCTGCCGTCTTGGGGTCAAGTGTACCTGTGGGTTCATCCGCAATGAGCATCATGGGGTCTTTGACCAGCTGCCTTGCCAGTACAACCCGCTGTTTTTCCCCACCGCTCAATTCCCGGGCTATGTGCATCATTCTATGGGACAGGTTAACCTGGTCAAGCAAGTCTGCCGCCTTATGAATTGCATCGGGTCCTTTCTCCCCTATCTCGGTCAGTGCGTTCATCACGTTCACGATGACCCGTTCATCGCCGTACAGGGCAAAAGTCCGCTGAAGCATTATTGCAAGACGCCGTGAGATGGCTCTTCTTGCAGGGTCGTGCATTGGAAGAGATACAAAGTCAGCAGTTAGTTCTTTCATTTCACCGCTGCACTTGCGGCATGGAGTGCCTACCCTGCTTGGTGGTTCAATGAGACCACATTTTTCACACTTGGCCACGTGATATATTACCTGGCCTGATATCCGCTTATATTCTTCCACACCCCTTAACACATGCATGAGTATTGACTTGCCGGCACCGCTTTTGCCGAGAATTCCCACAGATTCTCCTTCATTGATTGTAAGATTTATGTTCTTCAACACATCCACGTCATCAAAACCCACTGACAGGTCCTTTATTTCGATAAATATTGACGTTTGCTTCTCCTCCTATTAAATAGTATTTTGTTTGTATTGATGTTATAGCTAATAAATGTTGTGCGTTGTTTATGCACAACCACACCTCAACCACGAATCGTACTCGTGTGCTGCCGCTAAGTTTGTTGGATTGACATACACGTTCTACGATATAGATTAGATTGACACATGGGATACATAAATATAACGATAATACATTACATTGTTAACTTCATCAATAAAATGATAATTACTGCGCATAGTGATTATTTTTCCTGGTTCAAATGTTCTTCGATCTTCTTTTTCAGCAGGCTGCTGGCAACCTCGCCGTCAACGATGCCCCGCAGTTCTTTCATGACCTCGCCCATCAACGGTCCTATTGCTCCCATACCACGCTCTTTTACGAAATCCAGTCGTTGGGTCACGATATTCTCGATCAACCCTTCAATATCTTCTAAGCGTTTTTCTCCTAATCCCAATTCTTTTGCTGCATCTTCAACAGACATTTCCGGATGCTCAATCATCTTGGACAAAATCTCTGGCACAACCTCTTTAGCGGCTCCGCCAGATACTATTAACCGGAATAAACTTTCAAAATGGTCTGGTTCTAATTTATCAATGTCACAACCCTCTCGCCTGAGTTCTGGCAGCGTACTCATCAATGTGGTGGCCACAAGCATGGGATTTATCCCCGTTACTTTTGAAAGGACATCCTCGAACAACGTGAAATGAACAGAATATGCCATCCTGCCTGCTAATTCTTCGTTCAGCCCCCATTCTTCCATGTACCTGGCCTTGCGCTGGGGCAGCAGTTCCGGCAGTTCCACAGCATCCAGCATATCCTTTGTCACAACAACGGGTGGCACATCGGTTTCCGGATACATCCGTGCCGCTCCCGGCAAAGGTCGCATATAGGCTGAATTTCCATCAGGCAAACCCCGCCTGGTTTCTTCTGGTACGGAATCAAGTGCTATACGTGCCCGTTCAATCGCCATTTGCATGGCCCCACTGGCACGATCTTCCAGGTCCGCTACCATTATGACGCAGTCCTCTTCGCCAGCTTCTACGACCTGTCGCAGGGATTCCACCTCCTGCTCAGTTATGCCGTATGCAGGTAGTTCATCGGTATGGAATATCCCTCCAACGCCTGATTTTTTAGCATAGTCGGATAGTTCAGTACCCAACCTGCGCCCGGACTGAACCTCACGGCCTACCAAACCTGCAAAACCCGTCAACTTCACTGCCAGAATTACGCCCTTTTTCAGTGCCTTTTTGATGACTTTGGACTGGCTCTGGGCGAACAGGTCAGTAACATCAACAATATCACCTAATACCGAAGCGTTGCGGGAGCGTAACTCTTCCATGATGTCCAGCAGGTTCACCTGCCGCTCCACTTCCTGCTCCACAATGGTTTCGATAAGGTCCAGAGCCTGCACGCCCTTGACCTCCACCCTGGCGCCCCGGGCAATAGAAATATTGACATCCTGCCTGATGGTACCCAATCCCCGCTTAACACTGCCTGTTGAGCGAAGCAGCATACCGATAAGTTCAGCCGTCTCCCTGGCATGGGCCGGTGACACGATGTCTGGTTCAGTCCCAATCTCAATCAGGGGTATGCCCAGTCGATCAAGGGAATACACAACGCTATCCCCTTTATCCTCTAATTTCTGGGCGGCCTCTTCCTCAAGGCACAACACACCAATACCAACATTGCCCTGGCTGGTCTCAATATAACCGTTATTAGATGCCAGGGCAGTCCGCTGGAACCCGGAAGTGTTTGAACCGTCTATCACTATCTTTCGCATAGTATGTATTTCATCAAACACACGCATGTTCAGGAGTTTAGCTATCTGGAGGGTGATGCCGATTGCCTCCAGGTTCAATTCCCTGGGCGGTTCTTCATCATTTTCCACCAGGCAGGTCGTATCATAGGCTTTGTACACGAACCGCTTTGTCAGCATTGCTTCTTCGGCCGCGGCCCTGTCCACTTCCCCCATCTCGCTGCGGGTGGGGCGTAAATACCTGAAAAATTCAAAATTGGAATCTTCTTTGTCCCTTAACGTAGTTGGGCAGCCGCAGAACAATTTTTCCTTTGTATCAAGCTGCTGGTGTATTTCCAGACCTGCTATCAGGCCCAGTTTACTATAATC
>JAUWTY010000064.1 GCA_030614485.1 Methanosarcinales archaeon
CTCTATACATATGAATCATTGATAGGTGTTTTCAGGTACTTGCACCTCTGCTGGTCGCACATCATCATCCAGAAAGGTATTTCCTCAAGCACCCAGTCCTTGACCTCGGCTGGCGTCGCGCCGTCCTGAACCATATCAATACCACTGCGGTAAGTCTGGATGATGGTCCGTATCATTTCGGGATTCATGCACCTGCCCACCACTTTCAGTGCCGAGACCCCTGCATTCATCAACTGTCCCAGACTGCACAGCGAACAGTCAGTACCCGCATCCAGTATGGCATGCAGTCTGCCGTCCTCTGACACCCTGTAATTCGCCCGGCAGGGCAATCCCAGGCTGATGGCCTCGTCGGCATTGTGTATTAAATGACAGGTGCCGTTGATATTGGAACACCCGAACTGGCCGAATACCTCAAGTTCCACACCCAAATCCGATAATTGCCTTATCTCGTCCATGGTTATCTTAAAGGGCAGCACCACCTTAGCCACACCCAGGTCGGCCAGCATCTCGATTTGGCCCCGGTTAAAATTATTAAGCAGCACGCTGGCATGGATAGGTAGCCCCAAATCCATTTCATGCAACAATGACAGGGCTCCGAACTCGCCCACTATAAGGGCATCCACGCCTGCATCCACTCCACGCATCACATGGTCGACATACATCTTTTCCATGGAATCTGCCATGAACGGTGCATTGACCGTGTAATCCACCAGCACACCTCGTTCATGAGCAAAAGTCACAATATTTGCCAGTTCAGCCTGGTCTTTAACATTACAGCTCCGGCCCCTGCCAGAGAGGTTCAGGTTCACAAGTCCTGGCGTTTCAAGGCCAAGATATATCTCATCAGCACCAGCTTCAATCACATTGACGGCAGTAGCCATGGACTCTGCCGGGGCCATGAGGTTCATTTTTGTTAGGGGTTTCATGCATTATAATTCGCTTAAAGTCTTTGCCAGCAGGGGCGCCACACTTACCCTGCTTACGGCCTTTTCAATGGTATCGGTGGCAATCAAATCCACAACACCTGAACTGGACAACTTGAGAATTGCACTGCCCGCCAGTACCGGATGGATGCATGCAACATATACATCGGCTGCACCCTGTTCCCTGAGCATGCGCACAGCCTCTGCCATGGTACCCCCGGTGGACACAATATCATCCATTATCACTACGTCCCTGTCCTTCACATCAAGGTTCTTGGGAGCGACCTGGACTGTGTCGCCGCTAAGCCGCTTCTTTTCAAGATAATCGTAATCAATTCCCAGCTCTTCTGCCGCAGATGCTGCCAGTCCCTTTGCCCCTTCATCAGGAGCCAGTACCACAGGATTCCAGAAGTGATCCATGTCCAGTATATACTGCCCTATCAGAGGTGCTGCATTGACATTCACAGTATTACATTGAAAATGGTCCAGCACCGAAGTTTCGTGTATGTTCACTGTTATTACATTATCAGCTTCAATGGGCCGGGCCATGGCCCTGGCACTGAGCGCCTCGCCCCTCTTGAATATTTTATCTTGCCTGGCATAGCCCATGTAGGGAATGACCACATGGATACGGTCGGCTGTGTTGCAAGCATCAATAAGCTGAAGAAGTGCTACATAATCCGAATCTGTGGCCGTGCTCTGTACAATAACGACTTCAGGGCCGATTTCGTCAATGACACGAATATACATCTCATTGTCAGGGAACGTTTTGAACTCGCATACCGCAAGTTCACATCCCAGAGCAGACGCTACCCTGCTGGCTAAAAGTTGTGATGATGGCCCTCCAATTACTTTCAAAATCAAATCCCTCAAATCTTCATTTTGGACAGGTAGTATACTCTAATATAGCATAAATCATTGTTGTTATTTGCTTATTGGACGTGCCCATAACATCTCAAACAAATAGAGTAGAGTTTACCTTTGGATTGTCATAGCAATAAAGTACAAAATGGGGAATAAATTATAGATAAAACCGACCTGTCACCGGAAAAAGAACCTGATTTCCTTATTCCAGGCATCAAGAAGAACGTATTCATCCTGGGGCTGGTGAGCCTGTTCACTGATATTTCCAGTGAAATGCTCTACCCTATAATTCCCTTTTTCCTCACGCTCGTACTGGGCGCGCCCATGGCGCTGGTCGGGCTTATCGAAGGAATCGCTGAAAGTACTGCCAACATCTTAAAAGTAGCATCAGGCTGGTATTCGGATAAGACCAAAAAGCGCAAACCATTCGTACTTGCCGGATACAGCATCTCAGCCATCTCAAAACCCCTTATGGCACTGGCATACGGCTGGCCACTGGTCCTGGTCGCCCGGGTGATGGATAGGACTGGTAAAGGACTGCGCACCTCGGCCCGGGATGCACTTATTGCGGATTCCTCTGATATTGCAAACAGGGGCCGGTCCTTCGGACTTCACAGGTCAATGGATACCATTGGTGCTGTTGCAGGCTCACTCATAGCACTCGGGATACTCTACCTTTCAGGCGATAATTACAGGATGGTGTTCCTTGCCGCCTTCATACCCGGAATGCTCAGCATCCTGCTGGTCACTTTTTTTGTGTCAGAGCGCAGGCGTCCGAAAGCCGAAAAAATATCATTCAAATTGTCCAACTTTGACCGGGACTTTAAAGTGTTCCTTTTAATAACAGGAATTTTCGCCATTGGCAACTCAAGCAATGTGTTCTTAATCTTGAGGGCTGAAAATCTTGGTTTTTCTGTGTATATGGTAATATTAAGTTATATCCTGTTCAACATTGTATCTTCCTTGGGCTCATTTCCACTGGGCACACTTTCAGACCGATGGGGGCGCCGGAATATACTGGGTGCTGGTTTTGTAGTCTTCGGGATTGTATACTTTGGATTTGCATGGATACAGCAAAGTATCTACATCTGGGCGCTTTTCATAATCTATGGTCTGTATGAAGCACTTACAAAAGGTATTGGAAAAGCCTATGTCGTGGATTTAGTCCCATCAGATAAAAGAGGTACAGCACTGGGGATATACCATGCTGCCTCAGGGTTCATGATGCTCTTTGCAAGTATAATTGCAGGACTCTTGTGGGATATCCTTGGCCCTGCAGCCCCTTTTATCTACGGTGGCGGGGTAGCATTCTTATCTTCAATGCTCCTTATATTGTTTATGCCACGCCGGGAAAGTAAAGGGCTCAAAGTTCCTTTTTCATGACCAGCGCATCTTCACCGTCAGTGTAATACCCCCGTTCCACCCATGCCGGCACAAAACCCCGTCTCAAGTAAAAATGCTGGGCAGGTATGTTATTCATCCTGACCTCCAGACTTGCCACACTTACCCCTTTTTCATTCAACACGTCACATATCTTGTTGATCAATTGGGTGCCAACACCCCTACCCCGATAAGCTTCTTTCACTGCCAGTGTAAAAATCCTGCCTTTACCCGGAACTGAAATATAACCCACAGTATACCCGATCACTTCTCCAGCATCTACTGCTACATAAAAACCGCTTGAGACTTTTTCATACATTTCCATGTATATGTAAGGGTCATGTTCATGGAATATCCGGCTTTCCAGTTCAATAACACTGTTGAAATCTTTTGGTTGGAACAGACGGAAAAAAAACAAAAAGGACACCTGATACAATAATACTATATGTTCAGTAGACCCTTAAGTTCCAACCCATCTCCACCAAGGGCTGAAAGGCGATTTGACATCTCGTCCACACTGATAAAAATTTCGTTTCTGATTCCACCTTCAATGATCTCTTTTATAACAATTTCTTTTTTAGTTATACCATGAGCAAAAATATCATTGATGATCTCTCCGTACTGGGAGGCAATTATCTTAACACACTCGAATAACTCATTACTTTCAATAGCATCATTATCATCGAGTTCAATTTTGACAAGAGTCCTGGAAACGATATTAGCCTCATCTCCAACATAGTCCACTACCTTTTGCCTGAGTTCATCAAGTTTATAGAGATCCAACTGTGCTACTAACTCTTCACTTTTCGTTATATCGATGGCCCCTTCTTCCACATACGTCAGGCTGGCATTTTCAATCTCTCCGGGAACCAAAAGTTTAACCTTTTTGGTACCCTTTTTATTCTCCAGGTCCAACTGAAAATCCTCATCAATGTATACTCTTTTTATGAAATAATCTGAAACATCCAGCTGTTTGATCCTGTCCTCTTTATGGATTAGACCTCCTCTTGACAAAATAGGAATGGATATCTCATTCATGAACTTTTTTACCTGCAATGGAAAATCAGCATATGTTGTCTCGTATGTAAATGAAAGCCCGCTCAGTTTCATGGTAATTTTGCCCATCAACTTTTCTGTAGTGCTGGTAATGTGTTTGACCATTTTTGTATTATATACTCCAGACCATAGGAAAGGTTCAAGATAATTGCGCATCTGGCTTGACATCCGGGCTACTTCATTTTTTGAGTTGCGAGTAAGATCATCCAGGGCGATTTTGAACTGTTCTTTTTGTTTTTCCACACACTCTATCCCGGATTCCTTCAATTTATCCTTGCATTTTGCAGTTGGTTCTATGTCATACTGGGTAGTAAGTTGGTCAAGAGAAGTATTCAGCCCTGATAAAAAAGAATTCAGCATTGTAATTTCCTTTTCGAATTTTTCTTCTTCCTCTTGAATCTGGTTTTTTAATTCCATTATTCTGTTT
This sequence comes from Methanosarcinales archaeon, assembly GCA_030614485.1. Taxonomy (GTDB): domain Archaea; phylum Halobacteriota; class Methanosarcinia; order Methanosarcinales; family Methanocomedenaceae; genus Methanocomedens_B. The sequence continues at coordinate 4,651 of JAUWTY010000064.1, forward strand.
TCAATCGGAAGTGTTTGTTCGACAATCGATAGGAAATTATTTAGGTCTGCTATAAAATTTATCTGGTAAGGCATTTCAGTGGAATCTTGAAATACAAATGTCATCGGAACTTCTCCCTTAAATTTAAGTGCATTTAATTGTTTCAAAAAGTACCTTATGCTTAATTATTGTTGTCCCTGCACTTCAAGACATTTATTATAGGTATATATACATTAAGTTTAATTTCAGTTCAAATATTGAATATATCATTCTTTACAAAAGGTATTCCCATGAAAGTAATAATACCCGCAGCCGGCACCGGCACAAGATTGTTCCCCCATACCCACACCAAACCAAAATCAATGGTGTATATTGCAGGTAAACCCATTATGGGGCATATACTTGACAGGATGATAGACCTTGAACCTGAAGAGGTTATATTGATAGTAGGGTACCGGAAGGAATTGTTGATACCCTACGTGGATGAGCATTACGGTCATGTGTTCAATATACGATATGTTGACCAGGATGAAAGACTTGGCCTCGGACATTCTATATACTTGACTAAAGATGCTGTAGGCAATTCTGGCATTATGATTGCTCTGGGGGATATGATATTCAAATCCGGCTACCTGGATTTCTATGAGCAGCATAAGAATAACGGCCAGTGTTCGGGTTCCATTGGTGTGAGAGAGGTGGACGAGCCGCAAAAATACGGTATTGTTGAACTGGAACCTGAATCTTCATGTATAAAACAATTGGAGGAAAAACCCGCAAATCCAGTTTCGAATCTGGGTATTGCTGGTGTGTATTTTATCCAGGATACACCACTGTTGTTCCATGTGCTGGACTGGATGCTTGAGAATAATATCAAGACGCGGGGAGAGTACCAGTTGACTGATGCGATGCAGGAGATGATAAAGCGCAGTAGTAGATTCAAGACCTTTACTGTTTCCAGCTGGTATGACTGCGGGCATGCTGAGTCCCTGCTTGAAACGAACAGAGTGCTGTTGGATGAGAAGGAATATTCGAACGGGGAATATGAGATTGTGGATTCGGTGATAATTCACCCGGTGGCTATCGGGGATAATGTCAGGGTGGTCAATTCGGTTGTTGGGCCATATGCTTCCGTTGCAAGTGATACGTTTATTGAGAATTCAATTATTTCCAATAGTGTGATAGGAGAGAGAACCCACATATCAAAGGTAAATCTGCAGTCGTCTATTATTGGTGATGATGCAAATCTTGTGGGTAAACATAATTCATTAAATATTGGGGATTCGTCCTCAATTGAGTTTTAGGATATTAACGATTGAGATTAAAAAAAAGAAAAAATGACCCGTACAATTAACACAAAATCGAATCTAGGTTAATTGTACCAGTCACAGAATTGAAACCTCTCAGTTTCAGGTCATTCCACCGTATTCTACCACATTACCTTCCTCATCTGTCATGGTCATCGCGCCATCTTTCATGCTCATCTGTGAGACAACATTTCCGGCAGCATCATAGTATGTCCACTCGAATGTTTCACCATCCTCTGACCATAAATACTCCATTTTTGCGATATCATCAGCTGTATTGGTTTCCATTACAGCTTTGCACATGGTAACGCCGTCCACGGTTTCAGTACCCACTATCTCCATGGATGCCATCTCTCCAGTCTGCGGATTTGAGGCCTGCCAGGTTGTTCCGACCGGACACCATTCATCTTCAGCACCTTCAGGGACGCTGTATTCAACATCCACATCACCATCACTGGTTGAGATGGTTGTAGAATCCTTTTCTGTACAGCCAGCTGCAATTAATGTTAATAAAATCAGTA
>JAUWTY010000095.1 GCA_030614485.1 Methanosarcinales archaeon
TTTTGCGCTTCTCGATACCAGTTCCCGACTACGGAAGTGGGACATATCAATAGAGTGGGTTTTTTAACGCCTTCTTCTTTATCTTTTAAAAGCAGGGCAAGAAGCTGGATCGTCTTGCCAAGACCCATATCATCGGCAAGGCATGCTCCCAGTCCGTACTGCCGCAGGAACATAAGCCACGAGAAGCCTCTTACCTGGTAAGGACGAAGTTCACCCACAAAATCAGGAGGCTGGGTTAATTCATCTATTCCGGTTCTGCCTGATAAACGCTCAAATAGCTCGGATAGCACCCCAGTTGCATTAAATCCGCCAACTGGAAGGCCTATTTCCGATTCTCCCAGTCCGGCGCTCAGCCTGAGGGCTTCATCCAGTTTCATCTCACCTGATTTTCCGGATTTGAAGAATTTAATAGCAGCTGCAATATCTTCATTTTTGACCTCTACCCATTCTCCCCTAATGCGTACAAGCGGTTCTTTTAGGTTTACAAGATTCTCAAATTCTTCTTCACTTACCGGCTCACTGCCAATGGCAATCTGCCAGTCGTACTGGATTATCGAGTTAAAACCGAACAATCCTTTGCTGTTTTTAGGGTCATGCTTTGGTTTGACATTTAATGTTACGCCAAGCTTTGAATTTGATTCCCCTTTTTTCCACCATGGAGGAATAAGGACCCCAAATCCGCTCTCGGAAAACAAGGGAACAGCTTCTTTTAAAAATGTATATGCCTGCTGCGTGTTAAGCTGTGCAGAAGTGGGTCTTGGAGAATGGAGACTGTCTTCGATTTGAGAGTATAAGCGTGAGGCTTTGCCAAGATCGGCAAGAAGTTTTTCCTGTGGCTGGTCGAATTTTCGGTTAAGGAAATGAAGTGTGTCTTTTGATTCTTTCCAGACTTTTTCAGCAGGTACAAGCAGGCTTGGGTCATCCAAAGCCTGTAGAAAATATCGTAGGTTCCAGTAATCCGGATTCTCCTCATTCGGGGGTTCAAGACGGAAAGATGTACGAAATCCTGATTTTTCAATTTCGTGTATCGGGGCTTCCCATGATTGTAATCCTTTTGAAAGGTTTTTAAGAATTGACTTATGTACTTGTATCGGTTCTCCGGTTGTCAGAGCTCGTAACCATGCTTCAGAGATGCCTGGCTTTTTTGATTTGATTTCTGAAATTGACATCCAGTTCCTGATACAGCCGTTAATGGCACTATTGAGAAAATCTGATAAGAATGCCTCCTGGACATTTGGAATTTTTTCCTGTAAGAGTGCCCTGCAAACAGGGGGCATTGAACTCGTAAGCATTGAAAAGTGCATCCTGTCGTCTTCATCATTCAATATATATTGCCATCGTGGCAATACCTTACCGTTCTCTGAAGTAACTATGCCGGGAACAAAATGCTGTTTTGACAACAGTTCCAGTGTAAATTTTGAAACGTTACTCCAGAACTTCAAATCGGTTCCTATCACTGTACTGTCATGTTCTTTCCATGCTCCCGAGAGTGAGCTAAGTAATGATATTGCATCCTCGGGAGGGATGCTTAGACCTTCGATTTTCCATGGTATTAAACCCACTGGCTCTTCTATCTCCTCAACACCGTTATCTATTAGTAAATCCGGTGAAACCTGGGGCGATCTGGATAATGTAGGAAGCGATAGAAGCACTTCATCCATGCGCATTTTGGTACTGATAATGCTGCCATTGATAATTTCCAGGAGTTCTACCACCGTCTTCAGGTCTTCGTGTGCAGCCTGAAATGGATGAGGCCGGGGTTTGCTGGCAGAAAATTTAGGAGGGCGGCCCCTGCGTTTTATGGTGGAAGCTGTTGAAGACTCACCCCATATGAAGAAATCTCCCCATTCATCTATTGTTTCTGACGGTTTCCAGGTTCCATGTAGAGCTATCATGAGTCAGTAAAATAAGGTTGTATCCTCTTTTTTTGGTACATAAATTTATCTTTTTCATGTCGCTTGAAAAAAATGAAAATTCCCATTGAAAATTGACCCACTCAATATACTAAAATCCTCCTGTTCTATTTTGAAAGGGATACGAATTTTTGGTAAATTTTAATTCCATTTCAGGAATAAAACTACTTTTCCTGACATATCGTACGCTGAGATTATCATTTAAATAATTGTCATAAATTACCCCTGGATTATCTGACTGTATACATTCAAAAGCTGCCACCTCCAGCTCGTGGTGCATCGTGATTAACTCATCTTTGCTATTCCGTTCGATAATTATGTCAATATCTTCAGTTCCCCGGCTTCTTCCATGTGCGATGGCAACAAAACCAGAGACAATGATGTATTTCACATGTTTTTCTACTACCCTGACAAAATCTTCTGCAAAGATATCAAGAATAGTCCTGTCTTTGATTTCTCTGTCAATCATATCTCTAACATTAATATGCGAGACTTGTTTTAATATTTGTTATTGACAAATACCTAAAATTCGCAGATTATATTCCAATTATTGCAACCCGAATAGTTTTCCCAGGTTCAACTGACTGGTCATGAACCATACCCCAAAAGCTATCAAAAACACACCGCATCCCATCAATATTCGCTGGTACATGACCTCTGACATCAGGGTTTTACCCCGGCTCATGGCAGTAGACACCGCAGTGTACCAGCCCAGGTCCGCCATCAGGTGCCCAATTAGAAATACGGAAGCAGCGAGTAGGCTAACCTCAAGCCCCATCAAAATCATTCCTGCACCAATCGTCAGCCACCACAGCCAGAAATACGGATGGGATATGGATGTGATGACCCCTGCCGCAAATGGACTCTTAAACACGCTGGCACCCCCAGAAAGCGTGGCCGTCTGCCCCTCCCTCAGTGTCATGATCCCGAACACCACCATCACTGCACCCCCAATAACAGAAATCCACAGGATGACACCCTGGCTGGCCAGGGTGGAGAAACCACTCACAATCAAAACAAATATCAACAACTCTATCAATGCATGTCCAAACACTACTTTTGGACCGCTGGTCCAGCCTTTGTTCAGCGATGTTTCAATAGTTGCAAACAGCATAGGTCCAGGCACAAGGGCACCAGTAAGCCCTAAACTGAATCCTATGAAAAGCATTGTTAAGATTTCTAACATTACCCCAAAACCCGTTATGGAGAAAGCCTATTGCTCGGATGTGAAAACCATAATCTCATCGTTAATATGTTCAAGGGTCTTTATGAGTTTTTTATGGAGCAATGTATCATCTTGGCACAATGACAGATGGGTCTCTATAGCTTCCTTATTGCCATAGAGGCGCTGGAGTATCATTTCCTTCTGTATCTGCGCATTCAGGATTGAATCCTTAACATATATTTGCCCCAATATATCAACATCCATTTTTTGACAGGCATAAAAATATGCCCATATTTATAGTATTATCTCTATATCTAATTGTTCGGCTAATTCCTTATATCTGTTTCGTATAGTAACTTCGGTTACTCCTGCCACTTCTGCAACCTCACGCTGGGTCCTGCGGTCTCCGCACAGGATACTCGATATATAGATAGCTGCTGCCGCAACACCGGTAGGGCCCCGGCCAGAGGTAAGTTCTTTCTCTGCAGCCTGTCTCAGTATTTCCACACCCTTGGACTGCACTTCACCTTTCAGGTTCAGGCCTGAACAGAATCTGGGAATGTAGTCAATGGGTGAGGTAGGCATAAGTTTCAGGCCCAGTTCTCTTGAAATGAACCGGTATGTCCTACCAATCTCTTTTCGGCTGACCCTGGATACTTCAGCAATTTCATCCAGCGTCCGTGGCACACTACACTGGCGGCAAGCCGCATACAGCGCAGAAGCAGCCACGCCTTCAATACTGCGGCCCCTTATCAGGTTCTTGTCCACAGCCTTACGGTACACCACGGCTGCGGTTTCCCTCACATTCCTGGACAAACCCAGCGCACTGGCCATTCTGTCAAGTTCTGAAAGTGCAAAAGCCAGGTTTCGTTCAGTAGCATTGCTGACTCTTATCCGGCGCTGCCATTTACGCAGCCGGTACAACTGGGCCCTGCTCTTGGACGAAATGGATTTGCCATAGGAATCACGGTTACGCCAGTCTATCATTGTAGACAGGCCCTTATCGTGAATAGTATATGTCATGGGCGCCCCTACCCGGCTCCTCTTCATGCGCTGGTCATGGTCGAATGCTCTCCATTCCGGTCCCTGGTCAATAAACTCAGAATCCACTACCAAACCGCATTCATTACATACCAGTTCTGCCCGTTCATAGTCCTGCACAAGGCTGCGGCTGCCGCACTCAGGGCATTCTACCTTAGGCTTTTCAAACGAACCGACTTTCTCTTTTTCCTTTCGTATTTTTTCACGGAGCTTACTTCTCTGGGGTCTTTCAACCTCTTTCTCTTTTTCTAATTCTGGCATTTTATCTCATTCCCTCAATAAAAATTATCGTTCATATTATAATCCACAAATCCCTGTCAAATGTATCGCTACTAACCCGGCTGTATTTACTACAGCTATTTCACATAAACGTGCTTATGCTTGAGGTTTAGAAGTTCCTCGTTAGCCACATTGCGGTATAATCTAACTGAAAAATAAGGATGATCGACCGGACCGAATACGTCATTAACCTTGCCGAGCTTTTTCATTTTACGGTTAAAGACCACATTGTTCATCCTGGGTAACAATGTCTTCTTGTTTTCATCCCCTCTGACAATCAGGTTTTTATGGCTGGAAGTGTGTAGTACAGTTCCTAATGTTTTCAAATATGCACCTCTATGAAAGTATTATATAAAGGAAAACAATACTATTTAAAGGTATCGTAAATGGTTTATTTATGGGCGTTAATCAGATTTAAAGGTTGTGAAATAAGTGCATCATTTGCACGTTTTTCACTTAACCCTGCACCAAGTGCGACCTTGAGGGCCTGTTCATCAGTGACCAAATCGTCAGGTGAATGGGAATCGGTACTCACTACCAGTGCTGCACCCTCATCTTCTGCCACCCTGGCCACATGACCGTTGGC
>JAUWTY010000014.1 GCA_030614485.1 Methanosarcinales archaeon
CATTTCCTTATACATTAAATCAAGTAAAGATCTCACTATAGCTATCCGTCGTTCGCCCCCATTCGCTGCTATCCTGCACTCAAAAGACCGCCATAATTTATGCTACCGCCACAAGCTGCTGCATCCGGTGCACCGGAATAATGGGATTACCCTTCCACCCACCTTTTGGCATCAATCCTGTACAGCCCCCCAACCCGCTCAATCTTAGGGAATTCCCTGATCTCATCCACCTTGAAGCCTTTTCCCCCTTCATCAAACCTTCCACTCACCACATTCCATGGAATAGCAAAGGCAACCCGCCCCTTGCCTACACCCTGCCGCAGTTCCACTGCTAAAAAACCTTTCCTTCCTGACAGCCTGAGGTAATCCGACATCCTGTCCACCTGGTGCGCCCCCTGTTTGTCTGTTGTGAAATGCTGGGTGAAATATAGTGCTTTTGCCCCCTTGTCAGTAGAGATGCTCTTGCACTCGATACCAAGGTAGTAGTCAGGGTGAAGTGAATCTACTATCACATCCAGGAACTGGTGGGTGAACCTGTGCTGCTTGAGTCTGAAGGCGATTCCTTTGATACCGTTTTCCTGGAAAAATATGTTGAATGATTTTACAAGCTGTCGTTCGAACTCTGTCATGTTTTGCACCGCGTTTTATTGCTGTAGTGTTTTAGCGATAACCATTTTAATGTTACTATCAGGACATTGCAATTTGGTACTACCATTTACCATCAGGTTTAACTTAAATGAAATCGTATCAGGGGTCGATGAAAAAGATATTCCTGGAGATAGGTTCTTCAGTAGGCCTTGTAATTGTGTTCATAATAGGCCTGGTCATAATTAATACAAAATTTTTAGCTAATGCTGCGTATGGTAATGTTGCTCTCCTTTTAGTTTTCGTAATCATTGCCAGCTTTATCGGTTTTAAGCTTGCCGAAATTCCAGATTAGCATCTTTCCCAGACACAAGGGAAATGTATTTATATAAGATATCCTTTCATTTTATTAATTAATCATTCTGACAAACATGTCTCTAAATATGAAAATGGACTTAATGTTCCAGCAGGTACAAAAAGACCTGTCAAATCTGAAAGGAGTGAAGAAATCACTGGTTTCCAGCCAGGATGGCTATATCCTTAGCCAACCAGCCGAGTCCAGGCTAGAATTATTTGCCAAGACATCAGCAGCCATGTTAAAGACCGCAGATGCAGCCTCTGCAAAAGTGGGTAAGAATTTTTCACAACATGTGGTCATCGACTATCCGGATGAGAAGCTCATAGCTGTTCGTGCAGGCCCCAAGGCCATCGTGGCTGTACTTACAGGAACTGGTACCGGACTTGACCCAATCATGACAGAACTGGACAAGGCCGCTGAGAAGGTCCGTGAGATAATATAGCCCCTAAAACTAAATATTTAAGGGTCTTGAATACTGTTTTAGCGTTTAGCATATTTTGAGGTAGAACCTTGTTAAGCACATCAGGACCCATTATTCTTGGAATCGAAGGCACTGCCTGGAATCTGAGTGCAGCTATCGTAGACGAAAATGATGTGATAGTCGAGTCTACAGCTACCTATAAACCTCCTACCGGTGGCATTCATCCCAGAGAGGCATCCCAGCACCATGCAGACCATGTAGGGCCAGTAATTACAAAGGTTCTTTCAGAGGCAAAGGACAATGGAATCACTTCTTCTGACATAGATGCTGTAGCCTTCTCCCAGGGTCCGGGCCTGGGACCATGCCTGCGCACCGTAGCCACAGCTGCCAGGGCACTGTCCCTATCGCTTGATGTCCCACTCATAGGTGTGAACCATTGCATAGCCCACATCGAAGTGGGACGCTGGAAAACTGATGCCTGGGACCCGGTGGTGTTGTATGTAAGCGGAGCAAATTCCCAGGTACTGGCATATAGGAAGGAGCGATACCGGGTATTCGGGGAGACTCTGGATATCGGAATCGGAAATTCTTTAGATAAATTTGCCAGGGGGGTGGGCCTTCAACACCCTGGCGGCCCAAAGATAGAGGAACTGGCCAAAGGAGCTACATCATACATCCCCCTGCCCTATGTTGTCAAAGGTATGGATTTCTCCTTTTCCGGCCTGTCCACGGCAGCGTCCAACGCCCTGCAAAAATCCTCGCTGGAAGATGTTTGTTTTTCCCTGCAGGAGAACGCATTCGCTATGCTGGTAGAGGTAACCGAGCGGGCCGTGGCGCACACGGGCAAGGACGAGGTACTGCTGGCCGGTGGCGTAGGTGCCAATATACGTTTGCAGGAGATGCTTGAGATCATGTGCCATGAGCGTGGTATCCGGTTTTATGTCCCAGAGCGTCGGTTCATGGGAGACAACGGTAGTATGATCGCATACCTGGGACTGCTCATGTACCAGCAAAACACATTTACATCCATTAAGCAATCCTATGCCATGCCTAATTACAGACCTGACGATACACCCGTGACCTGGTGGCAAGGCTGAAAGCTATCAATTTCCAGATAAAATAGGGGGCTACATTATGTATATTTATGTGGATTTATGCTTAAATCCCGACAACTGCGGTAAAAAGGAATACTTATTTTATGCCTGCAGTCAACATAGGGCCGATGAGTACAGAGTCACTGGAATGGGCAGAAAAATACCGGCCCCGGAACCTTAGTGAAGTAGTAGGTCATCCAAGCATTGTAAAAGAACTGCTCAAATGGGGAGATGACTGGGAAAAGGGTGTTCCTAAGGACAGGGCTTTGATATTGCATGGAAAACCAGGCATTGGCAAGACCTCGGCAGCTTTTGCACTGGCTTCCCATATGGAATGGGACGTAATAGAACTTAATGCCAGTGACCAGCGTACAGCAAAGATAATCCAGAAAGTTGCAGGTTCTGCCAGTATGATGGGGACCTTTGATGGGACTTCAGGACGGCGCCTCGTCATTCTTGATGAAGCCGATAACCTGCACGGCAACTATGACCGGGGTGGTGCCAGGGCCATCATCAATGTTGTCAAGAACACAAAACAGCCTATCATCCTGATAGCCAACGAGTTCTATGACATGGATTCTGCTCTTCGCTTAGCATGTAAACCGATACAGTTCCGGGTAATGAACAGCACTACCATGGTGAAAGTACTCAAATCCATCTGCAGGAAAGAAGAGGTGATGGTCGGGATAGGTGTGATAGAGCAAATTAGCGACAATGCAGGCGGAGATCTGCGAAGCGCTATCAATGACCTGCAGGCTATTGCTATAGGGAAAAATGAACTGGAAGTGGATGATATAGTCACTGCTCCCAGGGATGCCAGGGAAACAGTTTTCAGGGCAATGGATAAGATATTCAAGGCCTCTGATATGAGGTCTGCACAGGAAGCTGCGTGGCATGTGGATGAGAGCCCTGACAACCTTATCAACTGGATAGACGAGAATATACCTGTGGCATACAAGGATGAAAAGGATATATGTGCCGGGTTTAACCAGTTGTCGCGGGCAGACATGTTCCTGGGCCGGGTAAGGCGCAGGCAGAATTACCGGCTGTGGCGGTATGCCAGCCTGTTCATGACCGGCGGCGTGGCCGCAGTTAAGACCCAAAACTATTCAGGTTATAACAAATACCAGGCTCCCCAGTTCTGGAGAAAGCTGGGACAGACCAGGGCAAAACGAAATGTCAGGGATTCCCTTGCAGGTAAGATAGGTGGACTGTGCCATCTATCCAAGAGATATGCCCGTTCAGACCTTATCTGGTTCTTCAAGCATGTGATGAATAGTAAAGAACATGCAGTTGATGCGGCAGCTGAGCTTGACCTGAACCCGGATGAAATAGCGTTTTTGCTGGATACAAAGGCAACAACCAAGAAAGTTAAGACCATATATGAATCAGCCCAGCAATTGATAGAGGCGGAAGTGAAGCACGATATTGAGTTGTTCGGCGGGTTCACCCATACAGCAGTGGAAGATGAACAGCAGCGTGAACTTGACTTTTCAGGGGCAGACAACGAGGGGAATGTTGATGAGCCGGCCGTAGATGAAGTTGTCAACGAAGAAAATACAAAAAACCAGAGTTCATTATTCGATTTTTGAGGCTTTAGCAGATGACGGGAAAACTGATAACACTTGAAGGTATTGATGGTTCGGGAAAATCCACGATAACTAAAAGTTTGAAACATTATTTCAAGGGAAAACCTAATGTAGTATTTACCAGGGAGCCTACCAGGGAATGGACGGGCGAGGCAGTGAACCGGGCCATCAATGAAGAAACCGACCACCTGGCAGAGTTATTCCTGTTTGTTGCAGACCATGCTAACCACCTGAGCAAAACAATAAGGCCTGGCATTGCGGATAACAAGACTGTGATATCTGACAGGTATTCTGATAGCAGATATGCATACCAGGGTGCTACATTAAAAGGAATTATCGAACAACCACTTGAATGGGTGATGGAGCTCCATAAGGGCTGGACCGTTGTCCCGGACCTTACCATCCTGTTTGATGTCAGCCCGGAAATTGCAGTTTCAAGGGTGGGGACTCGTGACTATCAGACTAAATTCGAGAAGATCAGTTTTCTGGAACAGGTGCGCTCAAATTACCTTAAACTAGTGGATATGCAGCCAGAGCGTTTCATTGTCGTTAATGCAGAACAGCCATATAGTAAAGTAGAACAAGCCGTGTTCAAAGCTGTAAAAGATAATATGGCTTAATAAAGTACCAAAAGAATAAATGTAAGTGGTGGGCTGACCCTCCATATTTAGGAGGGCTCCCCATTTGGGGGACTTGCGCTTGCATTCACCCACTCTTGCGCACGTACGCACATCGTACCTATGCACCAACGTTCTTGAAATGAAGGTGGAGGTCTGACCTTCAAGACTATGTTCTGCCTTGAGCCTTTCACAACATAGTCAGATAGCTCCAATGTGTGATTGGTAATATTTACCTTTCACTCCTTCATTGCTAGCCCACGTAGCATGCACTTCAGCTTTGCCAGTTCTTTTACTGGCATCTTAATTCTGAAGTAATACTTATGTTGTTTTACACTCCAATATATTTTTCGGTAAACAATCCGATAACAAAACTGGTAATTGATGAGGAACAAAAAGTTGGAAAAACAATGGATTGAAACAATAAAAGACTGGCAAACTTAAATCGCCCTGGCAAATGTGAGAAAACCAGTGTGCCCCACTTTGCTGGTGGATGGTCGTGTTCCTCTCTCGCTGAAAGATATCTCTATTTGGGTACACTCAAGAGTGACAACCTCTTCAAATTTTTCTATATTTATAGCCATGCGCACTTCCTTGGCCTGTTCAAAAAACGGTGAGAAAACCACAAGATATCCACCCGGTTTCAAGACTTTAAGGACCCCCGGCACAACCTTATCTGCTGCCTGCATATCCAGTGTTACCACATCGAATGTCTCATCCAGTGAACCTATTTCTTTCACCAAATCTCCTGACCTGAATTCCACATTCGCAAGACCGGCAAGTGCTATGTTTGACTTTGCTACCTCTGCAAAATCCTCCCTGATCTCATATGTCACCACCCTCCTGGCAATAAGCCCCAGATAAATGGCAAGAATACCTGAACCGGTGCCAGCATCAAGTACTATGTCCTCCTTATTAAGACCTGTATGGCCCATTATCATCCCGATATCCTTTGGACTTATGGGTGCCCCGGTTCTTTTCAGGGAATTGAAAAGGTCTGCTGCCCTTAAGCGATATACTTGCATTTCAAATCCCAGGTGGGATACGATGATGTCCCTGTACTCCATGTCCAGCAGCTGACCCAATTTGAAAACCCCTACTTCAGTATGCAGGTCTTTTTCCTCTGCACTAACAATAAACCTCTTCCCATCTCCCTTTAACAGCACAGCTTCACCCTGTTTCAAAGTCTGCCACGCACCTTACGAAACAATAGGGAATGCCCGGTCATCTGAAGCGGGACATTCAATCCCAGCAATTTAAGCATGGTGGGAGCAATGTCGGCCAATATGCCCTCCTGTATATTTATATCCTCCATTTCTGAGACAAAAATCAATGGGACCGGGTTGGTGGTATGAGCTGTATGCGGGCTTTTATCATCATAATATACCATCTGTTCACTATTGCCGTGGTCTGCCGTAACAAGTGCCGCACCGCCGCTGGACAATATTGCATCCAGCACTTTGCCCAGGCATTCATCAACTACTTCTGCTGCACGCATTGTAGCATCCAGCATACCGGTATGTCCCACCATATCCAGATTGGCAAAGTTAGCAATAATGACATCGTAGTTTTCGTATTTTATCCTGTCCAGTAGCGCATCGGTCACCTCATAAGCACTCATCTCAGGTTGTAAGTCATAGGTGGGAACTTGGGGTGAAGGAATAAGCACCCGGTCTTCACCGTTATAGGGTTCTTCTACACCTCCATTAAAGAAAAAAGTCACATGCGCATATTTTTCAGTTTCAGCAATATGAAGCTGTCTTTTATTGCAATTGCTCAGGTATTCGGCCAGTGTATTATCAATATGCTCGTGTGGGAATGCAATAGGTAGGTCAATGGTCTCGTCATACCGGGTCATGCAAACAAAATGTATGTCTGGAGCCTGTTTTCGGTCAAATCCTGAAAAGTCATTGAGTGTCAGGGCGCCGGTCAGTTCTCGTGCCCTGTCAGGTCTGAAATTGAAGAATATTACGGCATCGCCATCTTTTATAACAGCAGTCGCCTCTTCATGTGATAAAACCACAGTGGGTTTAACGAACTCATCGTTCTCCCCCCTCTCATAAGCAGACATTACAGCTTTCTCTGCACTGGGGGCTGTCTCTCCTTCACCTATTGTCAATGCATCATACGCCAGGCAGACCCTTTCCCATCTTTTATCCCGGTCCATACTGTAATACCGGCCGCTGACTGTGGCTATCTTTCCAACACCAAGTTCTTGCATCCGTTTTTCGGTTTGGGTGATATACTGCAGTGCGGACCGGGGCGGCACATCCCTGCCATCCAGGAAAGCATGGACAAAAACTCTGTCCAGCCCTGCTTTCTTTGCCATCTCCAGGAGTGAGAATAAGTGGTCTATATGGCTATGTACACCTCCATCAGACAGCAGGCCCATCAGGTGAAGTGAAGAATCGTTCTCCAGAACATGCGTCAGGGCACCGGATAATATCTCATTTGAAAAAAAATCACCATCCCTAATAGACTTGTTTATCCGTGTGATGTCCTGGTAGACCACCCGGCCTGAACCCAGGTTCAGATGTCCGACTTCACTGTTCCCCATAAGGCCATCGGGCAAACCTACTGATTCACCCGAAGCTTCCAGAGAAGTATTGGGATAATTGCTCAACAGCCTGTCAATGACAGGTGTATTTGCCATGAGCACGGCATTTCCATCAACTTGTTGACTGATTCCCCAACCATCAAGAATGAGCAGAACAAGCGGTTTTGGGATTGCCATTATATTATAACCTTCAATCGCTATTTTTTCTTTCCGATAAGTTCATTCAATGTAACAATACTTCCAATTGCAAACACAATTGCAGAAGCAATATTGAACATTAACGAAGTATTATAATCTTGCCATATTTCACCTGTACGATTGGTTCCAAGGGGAATCACCAAAGGCTCAAGCAGAGTCATATCCATTTTTGTATAAATATAAACGGCAATACCCACGATAATAAGAAACACCCCAAACACCAGGTCAGGCGTATAGAGGGTCTGTCGGTATTCCAGTTTCTTTAGTGGTATCTGAAACTCGCCCAGTATTTCATCCTCAACTATCCGGCCTTCCACCCTGGCCAGAACATCCTGGTATTTTTTGTTAAGACTATCCCTGGTGTATTCAGTGATCTCTTGATTGTTGTGCTTCTCTTCAATTCTGACAAGAGCTCCTTCAATTTTGGTCTTGATGCGGTTTAACTGAAAAATCATCTGTTCTTTTTGGACCATCCTTTACCCCCTCTAAATTATTACACCTTTCTATCTGTTGATGATAATATATAGCATTATATCACAAATTACCAAAAAAAAGAATTTTAGTACATGAAATATTTCATGCACTCAGCCAATTCAAATCTAATATTGTTACTTTTAATTGTATTCGTTTTATGCCTGAACAGAAGTACATTATAGTAAGAAATTATCCAATGATTTATATTGTTCAAATCTATAATAGGGTATGAATTAGTATGAAAGCAGTAATTCTTGCAGCAGGAGAAGGGCAAAGATGTAAGCCACTAACGCTTACTCGTTCCAAGGTAATGCTTTTTGCTGCAAATAAACCGATATTGGAACATGTAATCAATGCACTCGCCCACTGTGGAATTATCGATATTATAATAGTTGTGGGATACAAAAAAGAGCGTATCATGGATTATTTCCAGGATGGAGTGGGACTGGGAGTAAATATTACTTATGTTGAACAAAAAGGTCAACTTGGTACCGCTCATGCTATCAAAAAGGTAGCCCCGCATATAGACGATGAGTTCATTGTGCTAAATGGCGATAATATTGTAGAATCAGGTACTATTTCCGATATCCTTGAAGGTCATTCAGGTGATGCAACTGTGTTGACCGTAACACGAGATAAAACCACAGGTTATGGCGTGGTTGTATCAGATAAAAATCGGGTTTTGAAGATTGTTGAAAAGCCCATTGAAGATTTGAGCCATAATGTGAACACTGGCATATACATCTTCAAACCTGATATATTCGAATACATTGAGGCAACATCTGTGTCTAAATACGGGGAATATGCTATAACCGATACCATACAGGCTATGATAGATGCAGGTAAGACCATCAGTGTTGTTCATTCAAAATCCACCTGGATCGATGCGGTGCATTCATGGGACCTGCTACGTTCTAATGCCTCTTTACTTGAGCGTTGT
The DNA here is from genome assembly GCA_030614485.1 of Methanosarcinales archaeon. Lineage (GTDB taxonomy): Archaea > Halobacteriota > Methanosarcinia > Methanosarcinales > Methanocomedenaceae > Methanocomedens_B. Next base: position 8,834 of record JAUWTY010000014.1, read on the forward strand.
GAAAAATCTGTGATGGATGGCACCATTGAAGAAGGTGCAGTGGTAAAGGGCAATGTCATTATAGGTGCAAATACTATCATACGTTCAGGTTCATATATTATAGGGCCGGTAGTGATTGGAAAGAACTGTGATATAGGGCCAAATGCAGTAATACTTCCTTCCACCACAATTGGTAATAATTCAACTGTGGAATCATCTGTCCAGATCAAGAATAGTATTATTATGTACGATGCCAGAATTGGTGCTTTTTCATATATATCCAACTCTATCATCGGTTCACACAATAGTATTGGTTCCCATTTCATCACACAAACAGGTGAGAATCTGTTGCTTGAAATAAATGGTGTTCTTCATAATGCAGAGAAACTGGGAACAGTGATTGGCGATGGGAACGTTATCCAGCATAGAGTACTTACCGAACCTGGGAAGATGGTTGCCACTGGATGCAATGTCGCATCAGGAGTAATTATCTCAAAGAACCTGCCCAGAGACTCCATAATGTTATAAATTGAATAGAAGGGGGATGAACTGAAAAATAATGTGCGGCATAGTGGGTTATATCGGGGAACGGGATGCTGTCAGTGTCCTTATAGAATCCCTCAAAAAACTTGAGTATAGGGGATATGATTCGGCAGGTTTGGCATTACTTGATGGTAAGGGCAAATCCTGTGTATTCAAGACCGAAGGGGAAATATCCCGGCTTGAATCAATATTACCAGAATTACCTGCCCGTATAGGTATTGGCCATACCAGATGGGCCACCCACGGAAAACCCAATACAATTAATGCACACCCTCATGTGTCGGGCAGCATCAGTGTGGTGCACAACGGTATTATTGAAAATTACCTTGAATTAAAAGAATCACTTGAATCAGAAGGTTTTGTGTTTGTTTCAGATACTGATACTGAAGTGTTAGCCCACCTGATTAACAAATATTATTTAAAAAACCCTGGCGACCTTGCAATTGCAATAAGGTCCGCACTCGGAGAAGTTCGCGGTTCCTATGCCTTGTCTGTACTATCTGAAGAACACCCCCATGAACTGATAGCTGCCAGGAAGGACAGCCCCCTTATTTTAGGTCTGGGTGAGCATGAGAATTTTATTGCATCAGATATACCTGCTATCTTAAAATATACCAACCGGGTCATTTACATGGAAAACCTGGAGATGGTCAGGGTCAAACGAGACTCTGTACAGGTGTTTGACCTTGATGGAAATCCCAGGTTCAAAGAAGAACATATCATCCCGTGGAATCTGGAAGCGGCTGAGAAAGCTGGTTATCCTCATTTCATGCTTAAGGAGATACATGAACAGACTAATTCCATTCACGAGACGCTGGCAGGCAGGCTGCAAGAACTTGAAGGGGATGTCATTTTTGATGAACTGGATCTGGATAAAGAACAAATTCAAAATATTCATAGAATCGAGATAATAGCCTGCGGAACGTCATTCAATGCTGGTTTACTGGGCAAGTACTTATTCGAAGGTCTGACAGGTATTCATACGGATGTGGATAATGGTTCAGAGTTCAGGTATTCCAATCCCGTTTTGACACCTTCCACCCTGGTTATAGCCATAACACAATCAGGTGAAACTGCAGATACCCTGGCAGCAGTACGTGAAGCTACTTCATACGGCTGTACTACCCTGGCTATTACCAATGTGGTTGGTAGTACAATATCAAGAGAAGCATCAAATATAATTTATACCAGGGCTGGGCCTGAGATTGGGGTTGCCGCCACCAAATCGTTCATTTCACAGCTTGTAGTGCTTTATCTTCTTGTTATCCATTTTGCAAGGGCACGTTCGATGATGGATGCTGACAGGGTAGGTAAGCTTTTATCTGAACTTCGCAAAATTCCAGGGCATGTAAGTCGCATTCTTGAGGACAAGGAGAATATACAAAAATGTGCATCCCGGTTCGCTGAATCAAAGGATTATTTCTTTATCGGTCGCAATATCAATTATCCCATAGCACTTGAAGGGGCGTTGAAATTAAAAGAGATTTCCTACATACATGCCGAAGGGTATGCTGCAGGAGAATTAAAGCACGGTCCCCTTGCCCTCATATCTGAAGATGTGCCGGTGGTTGCTATTGCACCACAGGGCCACACTTATGACAAGATACTCAGCAATATCAAGGAAGTAAAATCACGGGATGCATCAGTGATTGCCATTGCCGATTCGGATGATGGAGAGATTGCAAAGTATGTGGACGTGGTTTTAACTGTACCAAAGACTGATTTTATATTAACGCCCCTGCTTACTACCGTGGTTGTCCAGCTGTTGGCCTATTATACCGCATTGGAACGGAACTGTTCCATTGACAAACCCCGAAATCTTGCTAAGAGCGTGACTGTGGAATAAGGTGATTGAATGAAATTGTTCGGCTCATCAGGTATCAGGGGGTTGACAAATGTTGATGTTACCCCACAACTGGCATTGAATGTTGGTAAAGCCTCAGGGAAGGGAAGGTCAAGAGCAGTTATTGCCCGTGACCCCAGGGTGGCAGGAATGATGATAGAAGAGGCTGTATCGGCTGGCCTTATGTCAGCCGGTGTTGATGTGACCCGACTGGGTGTGGTACCAACACCCACCCTGGCATATGCAGCACGTAATTTTGATGTGGGTGTGATGATTACGGCTTCCCACAATCCAGCAAGGGACATCGGCATCAAGCTATGGAATCCTGATGGGATGGCTTTTGACAGCCGTCAGCAACTGGAGATTGAGCAGGCAGTGGAGGTAGCTGGATATTCGCTGGCTGATTGGGATCGTATCGGCCTTACCAGTGATTATGAGATGGGTGTTGAGGACCATATCAGGGCGATAATCGATACGGTGGGTCCGCTTGAGAACTCACCTAAGGTAGTGATAGATTGTGGCAGCGGTGCAGGTTCAGTGATTACCCCCCTACTGCTCAGGATGATGGGGTGCCAGGTGCTTGCATTGAATTCGCAGTTAGATGGACATTTTCCTGCCCGGGACCCTGAACCCAAGGAAGAAAACCTGGGACTGCTCATGAAAACTGTACAGGACTGGGGTGCTGACATGGGGATTGCACATGACGGTGATGCGGATAGGATGATGGCAGTGGATGATATGGGCAGGTTCGTGGGAGGGGACCAGTTGCTGGCCATATTTGCTTCCCGTGAGGACGCTGATAGTATTGTTGTACCTGTGGACACTTCAATGGTGGTGGACGATGCCCTCCCTGGTGTAAAGGTTATAAGGAGCAGGGTGGGTGATGTTTATGTGGCAGAGGCAATGAAAAAAGAAGGTGCAAAATTTGGCGGAGAACCATCGGGAAGCTGGATATTTCCAAGGCTGTCATTTTGTCCTGATGGTATTTATGCCTCAGCCAGGCTGATTGAGATCGTAGGCAGCGAGAAACTATCGAAAATGGTGGATGAATTGCCCGTTTACCAGACCAGGAGGACTGGAACTGTCTGTTCTAATGAGCGAAAGGCAGAGGTGATGGCAGCGGTTTACGCCGAATTATCCTCAATGGGTAAGGTCAGTGACATTGACGGTATCAGGGTGGAAGTGGATGGTGGGTGGGTGCTGGTGAGGCCGTCAGGCACCGAGCCCAAGATAAGGATTACTGCTGAGGGCAGGTCGGGAGTGGACGAGCTGTTCCATTCAGTTTGTCGCATCGTGAATTCTGCAACCGGTTCGACGTGTGATTAAAGTAAATATGGCTCATCGCTGTTTTGTGTGGGTAATTTCTCGTCTTTCATCAGATTGTCAACTTCCTATTTTCATTGATTGCCTTTACTGTAGTTCATTTATCCGTTCATTAGTACGCTACGCGCTGAGCTGAAGCGTTCCGCTCTCGGACACCGGCTAGGGTGTCCTTCGCTCCACTACCAATGAAATAACAGGATTGACCACAGGGTTTTGTTCCATCTGATTATTGTTTACGGGATCAACAAGCATGAATTTACTGTAACGGAAGTCCTACCCACACAAAATAGCGAAGAGGCAAATAACCCTCACAAAACCCCGCTAAAATAATGTCCTGTAGAATATTTACCCCCACAATGCCCCATGGTTCCATTATCTATGGCTTTGCGGTAACTTTGCGTCAACTTTCCGGTAGTTTTTTTATCATAAGTCTTTGCCTCGATTCTCAGGCAACTGACACCTGCATCAATGAGATCAGGG
>JAUWTY010000033.1 GCA_030614485.1 Methanosarcinales archaeon
CTGCGGGGTGAACTCTTATGAGCAGACTGGCACCTGGACACAGGGGTTGTGCTGGTTGTTGTGATGCCATGGCAGCCAATTTCGTGCTGGAAGCGGTAGGAGACGATGCCATAGTTGTAAATCCCACTGGCTGCCTGGAAGTGATGACCACACCGTACCCTGAATCAGCCTGGGAAGTGCCCTGGATACATTCATTGTTCGAGAACACCGCATCTGTAGCTTCGGGTATTGAGGCGGCCTTGCGGGCGCTTGGACGTAAAGGTGATACAAAGGTCATAGCCATGGGTGGCGACGGTGCTACAGTGGATATAGGAATACTTGGAATATCAGGGGCTTTCGAGCGCGGTGACGATATCACCTATGTGTGTATTGATAACGAGGCATACATGAACACGGGTGTACAGCGCAGTGGAGCAACTCCATTTAATGCTTCAACTACAACCAGCCCGCCCGGAAGCCAGAGTTTTGGTAACTCCAGGCCCAAGAAGAATATGCCTGCTATTATAGTAGCCCACGGTTCGCCTTATGTGGCCACTACATCAATTTCCTACCCGAAAGACATGATGCGCAAGGTCAAAAAGGCAGCAGATATTGAAGGTGCTACTTATATCCATGCCCATGCTCCTTGTGCAACGGGCTGGAGGTTTGATACCTCCAAGACTGTGGAGATCGGTAAACTGGCAGTCGAAACTGCACTGTGGCCCTTGTACGAGATGGAGGATGGTGAGATAACTTCAGTCAGGAAGGTAAAAAAGCCAAAACCAGTGGAAGAATATCTCAAAGCACAGGGCAGGTTCAAGCACCTGTTCACAATGGAAGGCGGGGATAAAGCGATAGCAAAAATACAGGCTATTGCTGAATGGAATATCAAGCATTATGGTCTGGAATAGCGGAGTAGAGACCTGATTAATCCGAATAAAATAATAAAGTTATAAAATAATGAAAGCAAAGGCCGGGTTATGAACGGGATATGAGGGGATAAACTCTACTCGACCTTTGCCTAATTTACATTAATCTACATTATAGTTTATTAACTTTTCTTTTTGACCATATTTTTACTCAAATAAGGGGTCTTGGTTGTTTGTCCTCTGGCAGTACTGGTAGTTTCATAGTATTGATGAGCACCGGGTCTGTGACCTCTTTTGCCCGCTCCAGCAGCATCTCCTTGCCTCGCTGGGTGATGGCGAAAATAGGTACAGCAGTGCCGAACTGTGCCAGAGCATGCCCTTTTATATGTTCCCTGATAGAACCTGAACTGCAACCTGTGGTTATATCCACCAGGCCAATCAACTCCTTCGCTTCATCGTGACCCATACCGGTAACATGAACGCCAAAGGTGACAATCTCCACACCATGTTCTTTCTCAAGCTGGCGCATTTTCCTGACATCTGATGTACATACGACTGAGACGCCTATGCACTTATGCCCCATGTCGATGGCCTTCTCCACGCCTGCAACCTGGTCCAGGGCAGCTGTTTTAGGGTTCAGCACGGTCCCACCTGCCTTTTCTATACGGCTAATTAATCCTGGAATAGGCGTGGTCTCAACCAGTCCGGATATCCTGCTGCCTATGCCCTGGGCCAGGGTGGGACTGTTTGTGATAACAGTACCAGCACCTTCGCAGGCAGTTACACAGGCATCCAGCAATCCCCTGTGCAGGGCGGTCATGAAGGTCTCGCTGGCCCCAAAACCTACGAAAATCTCCATCTCTATCTCCCGCAGGGCAGTGAACATCCCGAAATCATCTATACGGAACTCGATGTTGCCCTTCACGGATTCGGAAGTAAATTGTGTGATGTTCCTGACCTTGGCAAAGATGGGGCAATAGTCGGTCTCAGGCTGGCCAACTTCCACGACTTTGCCGTCCTCGACTACAACCCTGGTCTTGCCCAGGGCTTCCATTACATGTCTGTCTTTTTTTGGGGGCATAATTCAACTTCCTGAATAGTATTAATGTTCAACTCCATGAATAAGGGGTCTGCCGCATTCAATGCTTTCGAACTGGAATGTGGTCTGGGTTATGCTGAATTTCTCTTCCAGCACCTTGTTGATGGCATCTATTAAATCGGCAGTTTCACATACCTGCATATCGCCCACCAGGACATGGGCGCTTAAGGCATGCACATTGGAACATACACTCCACAGGTGGATATCGTGAATATCCTCTATGCCCTCAATGGCATTCACTGCCTCGACCAGTTCATTGATGTCAATGTGCTTTGGTGTGGATTCCATTAGGATGTAGAGTGAATCGGTTATGAGCCTGACAGAACCGAACAGTATGACGGCCACAATTACAAAACTCAGCACCGGGTCGGCAATCGAATTGCCGGTGAACAGGATGATAAGGGCACCTGCGATGACAGCTACGCTGCTCAAGGTGTCGCCAAGAGCATGCAGGTAGGCCCCCCTGACATTTAGGTCATGGTGCCCATGAAGCCGTGTGGTCACCCACAGGTTGACCAGCAGACCAACGGCAGCTACTACCAGCATCTCCATCCCCCGGACCTCAGGCGGTTCCAGCAAGCGGAAGTACGCCTCCCTGGCAATGAATACCGAGATGATAATTAACGTGAACCCATTGATAAGTGCTGAGAATATCTCGAGCCTGTGGTAACCGAAGGTCACATTGTAGTTGGACGGCCTCTTTGCAATCTGGATGGCGGCATAGGTAAGGACCAGTGCAAACACGTCCATGAACATGTGGGCTGCGTCACTGAGCAAGGCAAGGCTGTTGGCGTATAGCCCGCCTGCAACCTCCAGGATGAAGATAGAGAAGGTGGCATAGATAGCATACCTTAGATTTCTCTCTGTCATATTTGAGCTGTGGTTATGGTGGACATGCCCGCTCATAATCCAATATATAATAATACTCGGTATTACTTATTTCCGACACAATACCAAAATCCAGTTGTACAGCGAATAGTTTAGATTCAGATGCGACTACAAATCCGTGTAAATCAGTGAAATCAGTGTCTTTTTATATTTCCAGACACAGATTGACACCGATTTACACAGATTTTACTTAAAGTCGGTGTCAACAAAATAACTGATTTTTAGAACAGTGCCCCTATTTCCTAAGTTTTATATCGAAAAAGCGCGGTCTTTCATAGTGATGATACAGATAAACACCCCATCCCGGCTGCATTTCACTCTTATCGACCTGAATGCGTCATTGGGAAGAGTGGACGGCGGTGTGGGGTTGACGCTGGATGACCCGTTAATGAGGTTGTCGGCCAAGGAGACAAACGATGGAGTGTTCGTAACTGGCAGTGGTGACCTTAAGCGTATTAAAACCGCAGCCGAACTCTTGATTCCACAAGGCAAGGGTATCCATATAAAAGTGGAACAACCATATCCGGCCCATGTGGGGTTGGGCAGCGGAACACAGAGTGCACTGGCTGCGGGCTGGGCTGTCAACCTTATGTTCGGGCTGGGCCTGAGCGTGCGTGATGTGGCCGCTAAGGTCGGCAGGGGCGGGACATCCGGTATCGGAGTAGAGGCTTTCGAGCACGGCGGGTTCATTGTGGATGGAGGGCACCGTTTTGCTGATAAGGGCGCGTTCTCTCCCTCGGCTGCCAGTAAGGTGCCGCCCGGGCCCGTGCTGTTCCGGCACGATTTCCCTAACTGGCCCCTGGTTGTTGCCATACCTGACCTAAAAGGGGCTTCATCCCAGCGCGAGATTGATATTTTTAAGCAATACTGCCCTATACCCCTTGGTGAAGTGCAGGCAGTGTCCCATATAATTTTGATGAACATGCTGCCTTCCATTATCGAAGCTGACATGCAGAGTTTCGGGGATGCCATAAACCGCATCCAGGAAGTGGGATTCAAGGAGCGGGAAGTGGGCCTGCAGACTGATGAGGTCAGGCGCTGTATGGATATTATGAAAGAGCAGGGTGCATATGGAGCAGGCATGAGTTCGTTCGGGCCAACGGTTTATGCTGTGGCTGAGGAGCCAGGGGAAGTGAAGAAAGCTGTGGCCGAATTCCTGGATTCAACTATTGGGGGGCAGGTTTTTGTTACCGGGGCAAGGAATACAGGAGCAGAAATAGTTGTTAAGTAGGATGAAAGTTTCTCTATGTTATCCTTGGCACAATAAGTCCTACGTATTCCATCTGCGGACTAAAATCAAATGGCATAAAATATGCACACGACGAAAACAGCCCCATTCACTTCCTTCTGAGCAGCGCCCTATACTCCCACAGCGCACTCGGTTTATGCCATGCCACGAACATCCCGGTCTTCACACCCTGAACCAGCGGCGTCCCCTTGAGCGACGACAGGTCACGGCCAGCAAACACCGACACCACGGTATCAATCTCCTGGTCGGTCATCTTGCGCACCATTTCAAGCCCTATCCTTCCCATCCAGTACTCACTGGCAAACTCCCCCCCCCAGCGTTTCGGGTATTCCCGCAATCTCTTTTTTGAAACATCATCTGCTGCAACCGCTGCCGCAGCCACCTCACCACAAATCTGCCCGGCCCGCATTCCGTAACCGATACCGCTCTGGCCTGCCGCCCCACCCGTGACCATAAACCCGTCAGCCACCAGCTGGTGCGGTACCGTGGCTATAGGGTCCCCGCCCGTGTACCTGGCAATGATCTCAATATCATCCTTCCCGTACCCCTTCAGTTTTGCGAACCGCTCCACCCAACTGTCAAAGAAATCAGATACATCCCTGCCGTGACGCCTCACATACACACCCAGTGTAGCCAGGTCACCCCCGGCTGGCGAATAAGTGGACTTCCAGCCCGGTGAATGCTCCCCGATATAATATTCGAACATGTCAGGCTCACCGATACCCAGCGCCCGAACTTCAGCCTCCATTGCCCAGGCAATATCGCCGGGATAATGTGTGGTCTTAAGCCCCATCCGCGCCGCAGTCTTTGACTCAATTCCGTCGGCTGCAATCACCAGCCTGGATACCAGTACGCCATCAGACGTGCTTATTTTGAACATCCCACCTGCCCGTATCACTGACAGGACTTCAGTACCAGTCCTGATATCCACACCGGCATTAACCAGTTCATCCCTGTAATGAGTGTCAAACATTGAGCGGTCAATGAAAAAACCAGGTGTTTCAATATCAACGACCGTACCGCCGGGAGAAATGATTTTCATACCACGCAGCCGGTTCACCACATACTCATCCAGTATGGGTTCGTCACTGCGGTCCATCATAAACTTGAAAAATGTATTAGCTGGATGGGGTGGATGTCCCATATCCTGCTTAGAATCCACCAGGATGACCGCAGCACCCATTCGTGCCGCCTCCCTTGCAGCCATTACTCCGGCAGGACTGGCACCAACTACCACTATATCGGCATCGGTATTGTTATTCAAATTAGCAACTCCGTATTACCATATGAAAGGATATCCTGTAGACTTTATGAATATCAGGAGTAGCACATCAACTATCAAAGAGCCGAACATAATACCCCTGTACCTGGAACCCTGCATAAACAATTCGCCACCCCGCTCAGGCTCTGGATTCCTGATAAAATCAATGGACTGCCACAACATCCAGCCGCCGCCAAGCAGGGCACCTGCAAAATATACCGGACCCAGATGGGCCGTATATCCAATAGCTATTGAGGCAATAACACCTGCCAGCCAGAACAGGAAAACAAACTTTGATGTGGCAGGCACGCCAAAAGTCACAGGTGTTGTTGGTGCACCCTTAGCCCGGTCCCCTTCCACATCCCGTGCCACGCCGCTTAAGGTAAAACCCCAGTCGGTCACGCACATCATTATTCCCAGGAAGATTGCAGGCAGTGGCAATATCACGCCGTCGCTGCCTCTCAGGATACCGGCAGGGTCAAAAGCCAGCCAGACACCAATGGGTACCAACCCGTACGAGATGCCCACAGGCACAAAACTCAGGAACGTTGAGCGTTTAGCAACACTTGAATAAATTGTGATAACTCCAGCTGCCACGATAAATACTATCAGTGATTCCGGATTTAAATAAGCAGCAACAGTCCCCGCAACGAGTATCAGTACCAAGGCATAAGTAAGTGCATTGTTCCGGTTTACCCGGGAGGATGGCAGTGGACGCTGGGGGAGATTTATTTTATCAATATCCACATCGCAGTAGTCATTGAACACATATGAACTGGTAATTGCAAAATATGCCCCTCCTACTGCAAGGACAAATGGGACAAGGGCAGGCAGACCCCCGCTTAAAAGGTATGTTGCAAGCAAAGCACTGGCTGCCGGAAGTGCCAGGTCCATATCAGCTATCTCAGGCCGCAACATCTCGATGTATGGCCTCATTTTATCCAAATACCTTTTTTCAGTTGAAGTTTCCATAGGCATCACGTTATTCAAGAATATTGTTCAGTATTTTTATGACAAATTCCTGTTATGATATATTACATTTCTTAAAATTCTTTGTGCGACTTGCGTAAGAATATACTGCAAATGCCTATTATAATTGTTGTTGAAAGTATTTTGAACCCTGGTATGCCTGAACCACCCGCAACTGTAGCTGTAGGTGTCACATTGGAATCATTTGAATTATCAGGATATGCCGTCGGTGTAGGGGTGGGCTCTGGCAGGGCAGGATCGTAGTATTGGTATACATGCGAAAAAGTTACAATATCGGCAACTTCACCTGTATATATACCAGACACCCTGAGGCTTAACTGCACGGTCTCAACAGAATGATTAGGCAAAACATAATGAATGGTTGAGTTATAAAAAAACACTTCATCAGTAGAAAGTAAGGCCGACTTTACAACCGTATCATTCTGTTTCAACTGCACCCATGCCTTATCCCCACTGTTGCTTACACTCATCAGGTTAAATGAGTACCCCTGATAGAATGTCCATGACTGGCCTGTCGAGAGATAAAGACTTGTACCATTGACCAGCGGCTCAGTACCCATTTGGGCCAAAGCCGGATGAAGTGCCCCCAGGAGAAATATCCCTACAATTATGATTATTTTGCCCATACCCAATATCTTCATAATATTACCCAAAAATTGTCATGTACTTGTAAATTGTTAATTCCTATGCTTATAATATATCCCTGGAAATCTACTTTTAGCCGAATTTAACTGACTACTTAGAGTTTGACTAAACGTGCAACCAAAAAGCTAAATATTGTTCAACCCATGTTGAAGATGAGGATCATGAAGTCATATCTATTAGTTTGGTTTAACAGTGAAGGCGGCAGACCATCTGAGGTCAACCGGAGATTGATGTCCCTGGGATTTAAACCCATGCAGGGAGTCCATGATTATATATATGAATGGGACTCAAACACCGACCTGGAGGAGATACTCAATTTTGGCGACCGCATCCAGTTGACCCTCAATGGGCTGGGTGTTATGTTCAAAATAGAGACCATCCAGAATGAATGAATGTAGTATAGGAACTAACTTTACGAACTAACTGTACTCGGACGGTTCAACTATTTTTGCGTTTGAAAGGGCAATCCTGAGCAGTTCTTCAACATCTATCTTTGCTTCTTCATCGCATACATCACCACACCTTGCAGATGTAGCAGGTTTTTCCGGCACTGCAGTACAACAGGTGGCAGGCCGGGTAGATGCATCATAGCTCCCAATATTCCGTGCCATGTCCACAATCTCTGTCTTGTCAAGAGCAATCAAGGGATGATAGATCGGTACATGAATGCCGCAGGTTTCAGCCAGCATGTTCTGTGAGGTCTGGCTGGCTACCTGCCCCAGGGATACACCGGTGATTATACCATGGGCACGTTCCTTTTCCATGATACCGGCGGCGATTCTGTACATCATCCGGCGGCACAGCACACAGGTATAGCGGCGCTGGCAGTCTGATAAAAACGATACCTGGGCTTCGCCGCCAGGGACTTCATAGACCTTTAAGGAATGTCCCGGAGCCCATGTCTGCAGCACCCTGATACATTCCAGTGCCCTTTGCCTGGTGGTCTCGTCTGAGAATGGGTCATTGTTGACATAGACCGGAATAATCTCACAACCACGTTTCATCATGAGCCATGCTGCCACTGGCGAGTCGATACCTCCTGATACCAGGGCTACCATCTTACCCTGGGTGCCAAGGGGCAGTCCGCCCACTCCATCGACCACATCAGTATACACGAAAGCGTGGTTCTGCCTGACCTCCACAAATATCTCCACATCGGGATTGGTCAAATCCACGCTCGGACCTTGATGCTCTATCCTCTGCCAGACCGCATTACCGCAGGCAATCCCGACATCGCGGCTGGAAAAATCATGGTTCCCTGTGCGCCTGGGCCTGATACCAAATGACTGTCCTTCACCAATAATCTCCTGACCCACATCTGCAGCCAGTGATGAAACGGATTCCAGCGTAGGCTCACAAGTTATAGCAAGGCTCACAGAAACCACACCGAATACCTTTGATGCAGCCTGGGCGGCTGCAGGGTCGGCAGTATGGATGTAAATACGCCCCCAATCCCTGGATACACTTTCGTACGATGCACCCATGGCATCCAGCATTGAAGTTATGTTGGACATCAATGTCTTCTCGTAACGGTCCCTCACATTCCGGCTCTTAAGGGCAATCTCGCCATACCTGACTATGATCACATCATTGGGGGGGCGGCTCATGCTCAATCCTTGCTTTCTTTTAGCACTTCCTTGATTATCCTGGCATAGACCGGCCTGGCTATCAGCACACCTATCATCACGCCCACGATGGTGGTCAATGCAAACCCTTTCAGTGCACCGAATCCCATCCATACCAGCCATATCATAGCTATGGTGGTGGTGGACCCCGCAGCGAAAATGATGCCGAACGCCCTGGTTATCCTGGCATTGTATACTTTGGTAGGAGGCAGTTTCCCCTCATACAGTACTTCGTCAGTAATAACCACAAGATGGTCAATACCGGTACCTATGACCGCAATAATACCTGTTATGGCGGGCAGGTCAAGCTGCCATTTCACTGCTGATGCAAAGCCCAGAATCATCACCACTTCACTTAGCGAAGTAATTATCATCGGGAGCATGATCTCCTTTCTGCGATACCTCAAAAAGACCATAAACGATACGGTGATAATGGCCAGCAGGCCAGCTATGGCAGTGAGTTCCTTGAACTGGCTGCCCAGGGATGCAGGCACCTGGCCTGAACCTATTACTTCTACATTAACAGGGAGTGCTCCAGCCTTCAAATGGGATTCAAGTTCCTTTGCATTATCCTCGCTGCCCGTATCGCTACCGAATGATGCCACCAAATCCTGTATTGGCACATTTCTCATGCTTTGTGCCAGCTCATGCGACAGGGGAGCGCTGTATATCACCCTGTTGTCCAGATACATGGTAATTTCGTGATTATCCGGGTCA
>JAUWTY010000081.1 GCA_030614485.1 Methanosarcinales archaeon
GACTGCAGCAGAGCACGCTGTATTTCCTTTACAGCATCTCCCACCACTTTTTCATCTATCCTGCCAACGCCGGCTAATTTTTTCAGGGTATTTTGTAGTGAGCTTCCCAGTTTATCCAATACCATAGTGACCTTCCTATCGGAACTTTCTATCGAATCTTCCTATCGAAATTTTCTATTGAAACTTCCTATTGAAACTTCCTATCGAAATTTGATGTTACATGTGTTTAAGGTAAATAAATAACTACCTTTAAATCACGAACACAAAGGTGAACCAGGCAATCAATACTAATGCCACAGAATGTTTTAATCCTGCCATTGCTTCACCTTCACCCATCTGTCCGGCTACCAGACCCGAAGAAAATCCCTGTATCAATGATGCATGGAAGAACAGGCGGTTGAAAGTTTCAGGATTAAAAACGCCTACGAATTTTTCAGCTCCACCACCGGTTCTCGCAGCACTGATACCAGCTTCAGCCATCACAGGAATAAAGCTGTAAGACAGTATCCCGATAACGAACAGGAATACAAAGAATGACATGTAACTGATGACTACATATATGATCATGTTGCTGAGCCGATCCCGTTCCAGTAGTTTAATGGTATAAGCATCAGTGGCAGCTACTTCCAGTACATCCGGGACATTACCACCAGCCCGACTGGCCTGGTTTATCAATGCTACAGAACGATGTATCAGCGGCGTTTCAACCCTGTCAGCAAATTTTTCAAGGGCTTCTTCAAATGATATACCCCAGGAGAGCATGGAATCGATTTGTCTTATCTCCTGACTTAGTTCTCCATACTCACCTTTAGCAATCGTGTTGACTGAGCGGGTAAGAGTCATACCTGACCGGTTCATCTCGGCCACATCCCTTAGGAAATTAGGAAAATATTCTTCAATCTTCTTGACACTCCGTCTGTGAGTATGTTGAAGTATTCCCGGCGGGATTATAGCAATCAATATTGCGAACAGCACAACATGATCAAAGGCAGGAGTGAATCCAGTTTGTAAGCCGCCAAGTATCATGAAAGTTATGGCAATAGGAATGCTGAATACCATTCCATAAATTGGCTGTCTTTTCATTTGCTGCTTAGGTGATTTCAAGAAATTACGTATTTTAATCCATTTCCTGGCTTCGGTCATTTCCAGCAGTACTTTATCCTGGTCTAATCCCTCTGATGAAAAATCATCAAGTTCAAGATTATCCGGTGTTATCTCATCTACCATAGCTTACACCTCCGGAGTAATACTGGAAATAAGTATTACAAATATAAGAGTGGCTATAGGAATTGCGACATATATCAGTATATACATCAACATTAGATCCATACCACCCATTGTGGCCATAACCGACATCATCACAATCAAAAATAGAGGGCCGGCAACAAATGCTGTAATATATGTCTCAGCAATCAGTCCCAGTGTCTCAAGGAACTCTTTTTGTTCCCGTCTATTCTCAACAACGTACTGCTCAGCTTTGATTTTGAAATAAGATTCCAAATCACCGCCTGATGAGACGATAGTAATTGCGCCTTGAAGAAATTCCTGGAACCTGTAAGATGGAGTTGTAGAGGCAACAGTCTTCATAGCTTGAACAAGGTCATGACCAAGCACTTTTATGTCTCTTACGATATATGATGCTTCTTTTGCTGCTTCACCGTATATTTTATTCTTTGCGAGACTGCTCAAAATGTCAACAGGTATCACACCAGCACCCGACATTGCAGACATATAGTGCACTGCATAGGGAAGCATTATATCGATATTTCGTTTTCGATCGCTGTTAATGGCTTTTGGAGCATTCAAGAAAGCAACATATGTCCCTCCACCAAAAACAACAATAAGGAATATGGTAGTTACCACCTTTAAAAAAATATTCTTATATTGGTGAAACCCTTCAAAAATATCTGTTATTATCGAACGCGAAAGTGTAATGTCTGGTGCACCAAACAGTGATACTAATAAAACTGCCATTACCAGTCCAAAAATTGCCATCAATATGGAACACATTACCGCCAGTGACAGGTACATATCATAACTAATGTTCAATCTGGTCTTGAGTAAATCCTGTCTCAAGTCAAAGTAATGTTCGCGCCGTTTTTTGAAGTATTCCCCGAATAAATGATAAGAATAACTACTAAGATGTCTAATTACCATAGAGTTCTTTCCTCACAATTTCCATCAACGTTTCTGGCTCACGATAGTACGTTACAACAATCTTGGCCACATCTTCATAATGTTTAACATTTTTCATCCGTGCCCATTCAAGAATCTCCTGTCTTCGTTTGAGTTCATCCTGAAGACGTTCATCATTCCATCCCATGTTTTGCATTATGGATTCAAGTACATATGACCTTCCAGAATAAAAGAATTCATCTTTTGATGCATTCCATGTGAAAACCTCATTTGTCAGTAATTCTCCGGTCCTGGCATCAACTCCTACAATCTCTGTGATGGATTTGGCCCGTCTTACTCTTTCTTCACCAACCCTTACCTGAACCTGAATTATTACTACATCGAGGGCCTGGAGCATTATCCTGGGCACATTTATGGGAGGATTCTCAAGGCGGTGTACCACAGATTGCACAGAATCTGCATGCATGGTCGAGAAAGTGGTGTGACCTGTACTCATTGCCTGGAATAATACATACGCCTCTTCACCCCGTACCTCACCCACAAGCAGGTATTCAGGACGCTGTCTCAATGCTGCCCTTAACAGGTCATACATGTCAATTGAACCCGCTTCTCCACCAGTGAAAGTTTCCCGGGTTACACCAGCTATCCAGTTAGGATGCGGCAGGTTCAACTCCCTGGTATCCTCTATGGAAACGATTTTCGTCTCTGGTGGAATGAACAGGGCTATGGCATTCATAGAAGTGGTTTTTCCTGAAGCAGTTCCTCCTGCAAAAATAAGATTCTTGTTGTTCTCTGCAGCTAACCACATATAGGCTGCAATGGATGTCGAATAAGTATGGAAGTCTATGAGATCAGGTGGAGTCAGCGGGCTTTCCTTGAATTTCCTGATAGTAAAGGAACTGCCTCTTGTGGTCACTTCCCGTCCCAGTGTCAATTGTATCCTTGAACCGTCAGGCATTGTGGCATCAAGTAGCGGGTCAGCAATAGAGATGTGTCTTCCACATATCTGTGCTATTCTGGTCACAAAGCCGTCAAGTTTTGACTCATCATCAAATTTAATATCAGCCTCTATTGAATCATATTTCCGGTGGTATACAAACAGGGATGAATGTGGACCGTCACAGGAAACATCTTCTAGATTAGGGTCATGCATTAACGGGTCTATAATTCCATATCCCATAAACTCGGTAAACAGGAAATACATTATCTTAGTAAAGGATATCGTATCAATTTTTATTTGATAATCCCAAAGGATATCTGTCACTTTCTCCCGTAAATATTTCTTAGCGCCACTTTTTTCCAGTTGGGTAAGGTTTACATCAAGGTTTTCACCAAGTCTCATTTTTAGCTCAGCGAAAAGTTGTTTTTCGCCCTCACTCAATTTTGGCTCAAGGGTTTGATATAGATAACTATGGGTGTCAGGATTATAAACCACCCTGACATAAGCATAGGGCACATTCACTTCATAGACTTCGATTTCATCATAGAGGAAATTTTCTGGTAGAGATAAATCAACTAAAGGTCCATGCTTTTCCAGGTCATAATCTTCCAGCACCATCTTTTCCCGCTTAAAGCGCTGGGTAATGCGTTCAATAAACGAAAGTTTGGGAATAGGTATTTCTTCAATGTCTGGAGATATGACCTCTTCAGTTTCCAGTTGAGTGATTTCCTGTAAAGTTTTCTCCCAAATTGATTCTACGGAATCTGGCAATACTACTCTTCTATGTTCTATTGTGCGACTGTCGCCGATACGGTCTTTCAAACTATCAACATTAAGTTTGTCTCCATCTGGCATGATAAGTTCAGACAACAAGGATTCTGAACTTGCAGATTCAGGTTGCATTGCATTGAGATCTACAATATTGTTTTCGGCATCTTGCACCTCATCAGCAGTTTCCAGTTCAGTTATTTTATCTTGAGGTGTATCAGGATTAGATATTTCGGATGAGTCAATTTGTTCAGGTTTAGTTCCGTTTTCCTCTTCATTGAGAGTATCTGGCGCGACCTTTCGATGGTCTCTCATTATGCGGGTATTTTCAACGGATTTCAATCTACTTTTAAGGTCGATTTGATCTGCCTTCGAATCATTTTTTAACATAGCCAAACCTTTGTCTCCAATGCTACACAATCATTTTTTTCATTCACATTGATGTAATATTAAATCTATTAGTAATTTGAGATTTTGCCACACAATTACTTTAATTAGTGGTAGGTAAGTACTTATAAGTAACGATGACATACAACCTAAATTCTATGCAGGAAGACTACTATCTTGCCTGCCGCGAACTATTAAATAAGATATTACAGGGTAACATCAAAACAGAAATTGACCTTAACAGGGAAAAAAAGACGACCAGCGCCAAATATCGTCTTAGCAATTTGCCTGGCAATTCACTGATATTATCTCAGGCACTGCCTGATGAGTATGACAGTGTCATTGAGTTGCTTCAAAGAAAACCAGTGAGGACTATTTCGGGTGTTGCCGTAATTGCGGTTATGACATCCCCTGCCCCATGTCCTCACGGCACATGCATACCGTGTCCAGGCGGCCCTGATTCAGATTACCAATCCCCTCAGAGTTATATGGGGCACGAACCTGCAACAATGAGGGCGATACAACATGATTATGACCCATATCGCCAGGTTACCGGACGGCTGGAACAGTTGAAGCTGATAGGACATCCCATAAATAAGGCAGAACTTATCATAATGGGCGGGAGTTTTACTGCAAGGAATATATGCTACCAGGAATGGTTTGTAAAGCGGTGTATCGAGGCTATGAACGATTTCGGGGTAAATAACAATAACTCTGATACGTCTGATACCCCTGTTACCCTTGTTCCTCACGATACTTCCGACACTGGGGTGTTCCGGTACTTTGAGGATGTACAGGCGCAGAACGAGACTGCAACAGTACGTAATGTGGGTATGACTTTCGAGACACGGCCTGATTGGGTTGGCATTGAAGAGGTGGATAGGATGCTGGGATACGGCGGCACCAAAGTTGAGATAGGGGTGCAGAGCATCTATGACAATGTGCTGGAAAAGATGAACAGGGGGCATGGGGTTTCCCATACAATAAGGGCTAACAGTGTGCTGAGGGATTCAGGGTTCAAGGTAGGATTCCACATGATGCCCGGACTTCCGGGTTCGTCTCTTGATATGGACCTTAAGATGTTCGAGACACTGTTCCAGGATGAGAGGTTCAGGCCTGATTACATGAAAATATACCCGACCCTGGTTACGCCTGGGACCAGGTTATATGATATGTGGAAGTCAGGTGAATACCAGGCCCTTGAACTGGAAGATGCGGTTGAACTGATTGCGAATGTAAAGGCCATGCTGCCGCCCTGGCTCAGGCTGCAGCGGGTGCAGCGGGATATTCCGGCATGGCAGATTGAGGGTGGCGTGACAAAGAGCAACCTCAGGCAACTGGCAGGTGAACGACTGAATGAAAAAGGAGGTAGGTGTCGCTGTATCCGATGCCGTGAGGCTGGTCATAAGGGGCTTAAGGGAATCAAGCCTGAGAATGTCAGGCAGGTGGTGGAGTCTTATCGCGTCTGTGGAGGGGATGAGCATTTCATTTCCTATGAAGATATTGAGCAGGATGTGCTTATCGGTTTTCTCAGATTGAGGTACCCATACTCACCGCACCGGCCAGAACTGGAATCGGCGGCCCTGGTCAGGGAACTACATGTGTATGGGTCAATGGTCAGTGTGGGACAAAAAGCAGGGGAGAAGCAGTGGCAGCATAAGGGATATGGTGAAGAGTTGCTCA
>JAUWTY010000099.1 GCA_030614485.1 Methanosarcinales archaeon
CAAGTATAATGAGTTTCCTTTCTATTTCAATATTTGATGCCATTGTTAACAAATTCGTTCTAATCTGGTATAAGTTTATCTAAAAATAATAATTACAGCTACTTAATATGCAAAATACCAGCTCCAGCTTGATGCTTTTCCTGCCGTCCACTTTTCTCCACTTGCCTGCGCTGCCCAGCCATGGCGCTACTGACCGGGTGCGGGTGTTCATGCGCTGAGTGTGGGTTGGGGCGTGGTGTGTAGTGGGCTTACCTTTGCTCTCCCGCCGCCCAGCCTCTCTGCACTTTACCCTGCCACCGCAGCCCGCCAGGGCGGCAGGGTGGCAGCCAGCCATATGGATTCGTGCAGGTTTGGAACCGCAGATAAACGCGGATGAACGCAGATATTGCAGCTAAAATTAGATTATATTTAGATTTCAACCGTATAATCAAAATTAAAATCCATAATGGCCGTTATCTGTGTTCATCTGTGTTCATCTGTGGTTAATATTGAAATTGAAATAATTCCAGCCTGCTAATCCCCCACTTTCCTACAACAGCCCCAACCCCGGCCCCAGGTGGGGTATGAACCCGAACAGGAATATATTCACAAACCCGTGCGTCATGGCAATAAGTGGCAGGCTCCGGGTCACCTGGAACAAATAGCCAATAGCAAGCCCTGCCAGACTGGTGAACAGCATCTCATAGGCAGTGCCGTAGCCTGAGTGCATGATACCGAAAATCACACTGGTCACTATCAGGCCATAGAACATGCCAAAGGTCCCCTCCAGCCTGGTCTGCACAATGGACCTGAATATCAATTCCTCGACGAGGCCTATGAATAGTAGCATCACTATAGATAGTTCCAGCACGCTCCATAGTGACAAATCCGGTATCAGGTAGCCAGGCTTAATGATATAGTACTCACCCTCTGCTATGGCAAGACCCACTACAATTGAAAATGGTATGATCAACTTTACATTCCCTTTTATCAATCCCAATTGCGCGGCCGTGAACTTCTGGTGCACGGCCACCAGGTACACCGGGATAAGGAGGGGCGCATAAATGAAAACATACGAATAAAGCGTCATCTCATAGAAAACCGGCATGGATATATTGACCAGCCGCAGCAGCGGCAGCAGCATCAGTGCCTGTAGCGTCCTGTAAACATCGCTCTCACTCAATTGTATGATGGCCACCCCGAGTCCTATGAGCACCAGCACATGTACCCACACCGCATACTCCATTCTGCCCGAGAACAACAATACCTCTGCCAGCATTATCAGGCACAATGTCAGCATGACCAGGGGCCTGTGATACCTCTGCGGTATCCTGCTGCCCCCCTCATCATCCAGCACTATGGGGACCACTTCAGCTTCCATTTATCCCTCCCATAACATCTATCCACAAATGCAAATCCCGGTACGGCGCCGAATAGTTACCATCTTTATACAGCAAAAACTGCAGCTTCATATCGTCTCCCACCTTTGTCGGTGTAAAGGTTACATACTCCTCCCACGTCTCATTATGGGCCAGTACCACCTTTTGTGGGGGATATATAGTCTCGTTCTCAAGCACTATATCCACCGAATAGTTCACAACCGCATATTCATGGTTCACCACCCCCACTATCACGGTGCTGCTATCGCTCAGGTTGAAACGGGTAGGATAATCGTCAGCCATTCCCTCCGGGCCCAGGAGATAGAACTCGGTGAACTTCTCACCCTGCTTGGGTGTGACTATCACATACACCAGCATTATCACCGATGCCAGGATGGACAGCACCAGAATCACCGTCAGTATCCTGTCCAGGCGGGACTGCCCCCCCGCGAACACCTCCCTACGCAGGGACCCGAGGGCCGCCCTAAAGGGTACCGAAAATGCCTCATCCTCTGGCATCTCATCGCGCCTGTACACAGCTATGGCACACATCCCCAGGGTAAATATCGACAGGGTTATCAGGATCGGTACCAGCCTGATACCCCACGGGGTATAGTTCAAACCCAGGCCTAACAGCGGCACCACCGCAATGCTCAGGCCAAAGCTCAGGGCCGTGCGCTCTATACCGTCCAGGTCGTCCTTGCGGGGGAACAGTGCCGCTATCAGCGCATATCCTGGCAGGAACAGCACCATGGGCAAACCCAGTACCGTGCGGACCCAGGTGTCACTCAGAGGCGGGACCAGAATGAAACAAATGGTCAACAGGACCAAAATAATAACTACAATAATATCAGCAGGAATCGTTTTTCTATAGAGAATTGCTTTTAACGTCAATTTTTCACTCCACACATTGCAAATGCCTTCCTTTGACATAAGAGACTTTTTATTTTTTTCTGGGACATCACAAATTATAATCAAATCACGTGCAAATTTACTGAATTTCTAAGTCCCTCTCAACAGTTGGATATCATGTCCAAATCACTCTAAGACTCTTCTGAATTCGATAATAGTGCCATTAAAATCAATCTTCTGATTAGATAGCTCCTCGCCCGATATTCTGCCTTGTGCTTGCTCGTATTTCCACAATGTTGTTGCACATGATGCTCTACCAGAATCATCAGTTAATCCCGCTGTGAATATTTTACCTGCAATACGTGTGTTCCATAAATTGCAATGACTGCCATATCTTATACACTTTTGTTTCTCAATAAACTCATTACTGTAGTTTGCTGATCCAGTGACTCCTATTATTGTGCCGGTGTGAGGTTTTTTACACATTTCATTTGAACATATCTGTAGGTCGTTGGGCAAACTATGATACCATAGCTTGAAATTATGAATCGGTCGTAATTCTCGTTTGGTCTTATTTTACTTCCACACACAGAACAGTGTGTTGGAGGGATTACTGTGAACAACGGAAACATTTCTCCATTGTGTTCAGTTTTTGGAATGTCTTGGATGATTTTTCTATGCTCTAATTCTTCCACTATTGATTTATTGATACATTGGTTGCCTTTTGCCACACATATACATGAAATAATAGTTATTAATAACTTTTACTAAAATGTTCAGGTGATAGCATTGGTTTTAAAGTTGCAAAGTTGGTCAAATCAGGAAATAATAAAAAGTCTCTTAATTACTTACATCTGTGCTACTTCCTCCACCATTTCCGCACCATTAAAGTGACAGGATTTTACCAGTGAAGCTAACTTATGGTGAGACCCACGAAACAACCATACTGGTGTCGATGTTCTTGCCATCCACAACAAGCTGTAATTTTAAAACAGTACACTCGTCATCATCTCCCAACACTTCATCAAAACATTTTCCAAAGGTATTCCCCATGACAGGTGTGGCATCGCCCAGCGAAAATTTCATTTTCATCTCTTTTTCCATGACTTCGAGAATACCTGCTATGAGCACACCACCCAGTTCATTGATGATTTTTTGGGTCGTCCCCTCCTCTACCGTGAAATCTATCTTGAAAACACCAATGGTGTTAAGAATATCCTTCATAGGTAACATCAGGGCGGCTCCTCCCTTCATATCACCGGAAATTTCAAAGAAGACCCCCAGGCTCGAACGTGCGATAAATTGTTCCAGACCATCCTTTTTTGTAATATTTTCCTCTATAATGTTATATTTCGCAGTTTTGTTCGCCATTGTAGCAACAGACTGTATAGCTGATTCCAAACCTAAATGAAGGACATTTTCTGTGCCCTTTTTCTTAAGTTTGGTCCTGTACACATCAACAGTTGCTTCAGGTATTGTGTTGATAATATCAGATACGGCGCTTAAGCCCAGCTCATCAGGCAGTTCAATATCCAAAAACATGATTCCATTCCCCTCATGTTCCAATTCACTTACCGCAGCCAGGCCATCAGCAGATTCAATGACCTCAGAAGCATGTTCTTCTATTATGGTCCTAATTACCTTACGGATAAGTTCAGAGTCTTCTGCCACAAATAGATGTACCATTTTTTCTCCGGTTATTACCATACATAATAATATTTGATAGTTTATATGATTTATCAACTGTACAATTTTGTGTAATGTTCTACCCGTTTATCATAAATAATTATGAGTTCATTCATGCAACTCACTTTCTATCAAAAAGGGACATACGAATATTCATGTCAATATCATCCAGATATGAAAGGTACAGTTATAGTTCAATGAATGGCTGTTCAATTCAATTGCTGTGTTTGAAAATGTTCGAGTTGTAGCACTAATATTCCGAAGGTACCGTCTCCAGCACCTATAAATTAGATGCGGCTACAGATGCAAGTTATGTTAAATCAGATGCCACCATGTCAGCCAGTATATGCATCTCAGTAGACAATACAAACCCGGTTGCTGCCGCTACAGTTATATCCAGCGGTAACTGGGTCAAGTTAAATCCCAGCACCACCAGCATCGGCACAAACATCAGTACAAAATTGATAAGTATGGTCAAAGGCCCAAATATGGGATGATGGGATAACCCTCTATGTTTGAATATGACCTTATAGGGCCACCATAGAAATTTGAACACACCCCACCTGTTATATGGAGAACTATCAATATCCAGGTCCGGACTTAAGAAAAATGTGCCGAACAGGTAAGTTACAGAAAATATCAGGATTAACTCTATACTTGGCGGCTGGACAGGGATAGTAATGTCTGACCTGCTGAGCAGGCCATATGTGATTGACAGTATGAGCATCAAAACAGTGATGTTGATTATGTTGTGGTTTTTTCCGTCCGGCATGGCTGTCACCTTCATCAACCTGATTATACTTAACAGTAGAACCAAACATATGAGACATGAGATATCCCACATCTCTGCTGAAGGGAGTTTCATTCAAACATAGGTCAGCGGATGGTACTCCATTCTTTCCCCGCACCTGGGACACTCCACATTACCGCTATGTGGAATTACTGCAATCTCTTTTGAACACTTAGTACAGAAGATAGAATCCATTATCTTTAACCGCTCTTCCAATGCCACAAGTATCCT
>JAUWTY010000032.1 GCA_030614485.1 Methanosarcinales archaeon
CGGAACTTATCGGACGGTTCAAAGATAGCCTGATGGGAGCTGGCACCCAATTCATGCTTGAGACCACTGTCACCGACCTGGTTGTCAGCGATGGCCGGTGTACCGGTGTGGTATTGAAAGACGGCAGCAGTATTGAGGCAAAAGCCGTCATCTTGGCCCCTGGACGTGTAGGTGCTGCCTGGGTGAACGATATGGTTGAGGGTCACAATATCTCTGCAAGGTATGCCGGTATTGACATAGGTGTCAGGGTGGAAGTGCCATCTATCATAATGGAACCTGTGACCGCTATAAACCGCGACCCCAAGTTCCATATCATGACACGTAAATACGACGACTTCGTCAGGACTTTCTGCACTAATCATCACGGCTTTGTCGTCAAGGAAGAATATGAGGGATTCATAGCCACGAACGGCCACTCCATGAAGGATGTAGGATCAGAGAACACTAACTTCGCATTCCTTGTACGCATTGAACTCACCCACCCTATCGAGAACACGACCAAGTACGGCCGTTCAGTAGCAAAATTGGCCACCACTATTGGCGGGGGAAAACCTGTGCTACAGCGCATGGGAGACCTGCGCCGGGGCCGGCGCTCCACCATTGAACGCATCCAGCGAAACCCTATCTCCAATACCCTGAAAGATGTGACTCCCGGCGATATCAGTATGGCAATGCCCCACCGTATCGTCATGGATATTATCGAAGGCCTGGAAGTCTTGAACCAGATCATACCAGGCGTAGCTTCGGATTCTACGCTGCTCTATGCCCCTGAGATAAAGTTCTATTCCATGCACCTGGAAGTGGACAACAACATGAAAACCAGCATTGATGGGTTATATGCTGCCGGGGATGGCGCCGGATTGTCAAGGGATATTGTTAATGCAGCTGCCACTGGTGTCCTGGCTGCCAGGGGAGTGACACGCAACCAGCAGGTGGACAATTATGGACAGTGAACAGTTCCTGGAACAGGAGTGGCTCGACGCCTACCTGATGCACACCAATAGCATCTATAGTTCTGATATGTATTACGCTACCCGGTTCTTGGCAGGCGATGCTTTCACGTACCTCAATTCTGGTAATGAGGTGCTAATGGTCTCAAGCATGGAAAAGGGGCGTGCAGAAAAGGAATCCAGAATAGCGGATGTCAGGTCTTCTTCGGATTACAGCCTTAAGGAAGAAGCAAAAGCGCACAAGGACAGCGGGGAAGCATATTGTAGGGTGATTGCACGGCTCCTTAAGTGCGAAGGATTGCATAAAGTGGCAGTGCCCAGGGATTTTCCAGTATTTTATGCAGACTGCCTCGAGAGAGCCGGCTTCCAGATAACATGTGTTAAAAGCCCCATCATGATACAAAGAGAAAAAAAGACCACTTCAGAGATACAAGCCATAACCACTGCCCAGCGTGCCTGTGAGCAGGCCGTTACCAGGGCAATCGGGGCCATAAGTAAGGCAGATATCGTGAACGGCGAACTTATGACAAATGGAAAAACCTTAACGTCCGAAGACGTGAGGGCACTTATACATCATTCCCTATTGGATAATGCATGCGAAGCCGATGGTACCATTGTGGCATGCGGACCCCGCAGTGCCGACCCACATTGGCAGGGACAGGGTGCGCTGATGGCTGACCAGCCCATCGTAATGGACGTGTTCCCCAGGCACATGGTGCACAGATATTACAGTGATATGAGCCGGACCGTTGTCAGGGGTGAGCCGGACCCTAAGATAGTGGAGATGCACCAGGCAGTGCTGGCAGCACAGGAAGCTGCATTTGACCTCATAGGACCCGGGGTAAATGGCAGCGAGGTACACCAGGCAGTATGCGATACTATCACAGATGCCGGGTTCCATGTGGGAGATGAGGAAGGGTTCATACATTCCACAGGCCATGGTGTGGGCCTTGATGTACATGAACGGCCCGGGTTGGGCATGCAGGATGTGGCGTTGGAAAAGGGCAATGTGGTCACGGTAGAGCCCGGCTTATACTACAGGGATGTGGGTGGTGTCAGGGTGGAAGACATGGTAGTGGTCACTGCCAGTGGATGCAAGAACTTAACTACATTTGACAAGAATCTACGGATATAATTATCAAGGTGATAAATATGGATGACAAACTGGATGAAAACCAGATGCTGGAAGAAATCGACCAAATCATTGAGAAATACATAACCGCAGGTAAGATACTCTCAAAGGTCAGGGAAGAGACAGCCAAACAGGTCACTGTTGGCGCAAGCCTGTTTGAAGTGGCCCGGTTTAGCGAGGACATGATACGTGAGCTGGGCGGTGAGCCTGCCTTTCCCATAAATATTTCCTGTAACGAGGAAGCAGCCCATGCCACACCCAAAAAGGACGATACTCAGGTGTTTGGAGAAGATATGGTCAAACTGGACATTGGTGTGCATATTGACGGTTACATTGCCGATACTGCCAAAACCGTTGACCTCTCAGGGAACCCTGAACTTGTGGAGGCTGCCGAGGCCGCCCTTGAAGCCGCTATCAAGGCCATACATGCTGGTATCAACACGGCAGAGCTTGGAGTAATTATCAATGATACCATTACCGGGTTCGGGTATAAGCCGGTAGCCAACCTGACCGGACACGGCCTGGCCCAGTATATGCAGCATGTCCCGCCCAGCATTCCTAATATCCCTATTGACAAAGGTGTTACTCTTGAAGTTGGACAGGTTGTGGCCATTGAACCCTTTGCAACCAACGGCCAGGGACACGTGAACGAAGGCGCCAGCACAGAGATATATCACATTGTTGGCACAAGACCCATCCGTGCACCTGCGGCCAGGGCTTTGCTCAAAGAGATTGAAGCATACCAAACATTACCCTTTGCCAAACGCTGGCTCAACTCAAAGCACCTGGATTTTGCACTGCTCCAGCTTGAAAAGAACGGGAATATATCATCTTACCCTGTACTTAAAGAGGAAAATGGAGCTCTGGTCTCCCAGGCAGAACATACTGTCATCGTGGAAGAGGATGGCTGTACAGTGACTACCAGATAATCATGAACGGACTATAGTCATGAACAGGCGTGGAATAATAGCGGGACTGCTGTGTATTACATTAAGCATATCAATGATAACTTTAGTCCATGCAGAATATGAATGGACCAACCATATCACAATCTACAATAATGGCATGCAATGGCAATATACCGAGAATATTTCAGGCATGGATTCCTATGTGTTCAAATACGATATCGATAAAAAGCAGGGCAATAAGGACGACTTTGTCAGTGCATGGGAACTATTGAAGATGGATAAATACTTGAGGAATAAGTTCAGGACCTCTATTGAACAAAAAATGGATGTAAAAATTGACAATTCCTCATATGGCATTGAGATACTGGATATCGATGCTTCACTTTCTGACCGGGCACTGGGGCCGGATGAGAGTCTTACCAGCATGACAAACACCTACCAGGTTCGGTATGGGTTTGAAGAAGGGCTATTCATAAATGGCAGCACCCTTTGGTTGCTGGGTGAGCCGGATAGTGAACTATCAGTTAAGTTCCCGGAAGGTACACAGATTATTTCAACCAGCGGTATTGCTAACGTGAGTATTTACCAGTGGGAACTCTCAGGCAGGTTCGCCAAAGACACGAACCAGACACAAGCAACTGAAGGAGCAGAGATTACATACCACATCAACCAGACCTTGATGGAGTCCCCTGATGATGGATCCACAGATACCGATCCCCCGGCCCAGGTGAATGATAACGTATCAGCCGCTCCCACACCTGCACCTACCTTTCCAGTTCCGTTCATAACAGCAGCATCCACGCTATTTGTCATTGCAGCCGCACTAATGTTATCAAAAGATTGAATATGTGTTACGCAAATTTAAAGTCAGTCAACCCGGAACTCATGGGAGAAACACGGACATGAACAGTACCATAAACCCTGAAGACGTTTGCATTTTTATTCCCACGTTAAACGAATCCCATACTATAGGCGGTCTTATTGATGAATTCAAAACCCTGGGATTCTCCAATATACTGGTCATGGACGGGCACAGCAAGGACAATACAGCCGACATTGCCAGAAAAGCTGGCGCCAATGTGGTTATGCAAACCGGTAAGGGAAAAGGCCAGGCTGTGATACAGGCCTTTGATACGATGGACAGCCCTTATGTTATCATGATAGACGGAGACGGTACATACCTGCCGGATGAGGTTAACCTTTTTATTGAAGCTTTTGAGCAGGGTGCCGGACACATTATCGGTGACCGCTTCGCGAATCCGGGTAAAGGTGCATTCACCAGGCTGAATTCCCTTGGTAACAAGATACTGAATAAAATGTTCGGATTCGCTTACGGGGGCTGGCTCTCAGATATTCTTTCAGGATATCGTGGATTTACCAGTGAGACCATATCAATGATGCTATTGAACCAGACCGGATTTGAGATAGAGACCGAAATGACCGTGGAATGTGTCAGGAATGAAGTTGATATACGAGTAGTTCCCATCACTTACTTGGCAAGGGCAGAAGCTGCTGTAACAAAGTTAAATCCCCTGACCGATGGGCTCAGGATAGGGAGGACGATATTCAATATGGCAAAGATAAACAACCCTTTATTTTATTTTAGTGTGATGGGTGGAGTAACCGTTTTTATCGGATTGATAATGGGTATCTACGTGGTACATGAGTGGCTTGCCAATGTTACCCATGTCCTGCTGGCACTGCTGACCACCCTTATCATTATGAGCGGGCTGCAGATGTTCATATTTGCTATGATGGGTGACCTTATAGTATCCCTCCATAAAGAGACTATGAGGGGTTTCAGGAAGAACAAATAATTAGTAAATTAAATTGTTATATTTTATATAAAAAGTAGAATAAAGCTACTCTTACTTCATCAGCTACCTCTCAGGTTTCCGGGTGCACCTCAAAAGTAGCTTCCTCTGCTGCAGTATCGGGGGTAGATGAAAATTCGTGTGCAGGGGCGGGTGGAATTTCCTGTACTGAGGCAGGTTGTGCTTCTTGTATTATTGGTAATGTAGCTACTTAAGTGGCTTCAGTCATTGGGATTTCAGTTCCTTGTGCATCTTTCCTCATGGCAGCCACATCTTCTGGTGTGATTCCCATGATAGCTTTTTTCATAATCAGGTTCAATAATGATTCGTCTGCATGTTTTGACGTAAAAGTTCCCAAAATATAACTTTTATTGATTGCCAATTGGATAAATCCTTGATCGGCCTTGATTTCTAAACCGTTGATGGGAATTTTCAACCTAAAAATATCAATAAGTTGAAATAAATCACTGGAAGACTGGATCAATTCTTTTTCAAAAAGGTTAGGCACGTCATAAGCAATTATCTCACCATTCATATCCATTAAATATGAACCAACTACACCTTTAACTGTATTCTTGATATCTTCAAAAATGTTTGTCATGGCAATCATCCCACTGTTGAGATCAGGGCTTCGATCTTTTTGTTGACCATGTCTTCATCTGCATCCTCAACCATGATGACACCAATGTAATGCTCATTTTCAATAATTATGAGTATCTTGTATCCAGGTCCCCGAATAACAGACCTTCGGGCATTGCCTAATGTAAACATATTTGTGGCACCATTAAATGTTGTCCCCGAAAACCCTATTATTGAATTATCTGTATCTGAAATTTCATGAGAATCAAGTACAGTTCCATCACTTTTCATTATAGATATACCCTTAACTCCCTGAATTCCCGTTAAGCTGTCTATAATTGCTTTTGTATCCATCAACAAACCTCACATTTCAAGTGTTTTTAAATATTCCCAGGCCCTACAATTCAATCGTTAAAATTTTTATAAGAACATTTATTTATTAATCTTACTTATATATTTTGGTGGTTTTGTGACTATACAGTGGTTTTGTGGTAACAATATACTAATCTTAATTCATTGAAGACCGATAAATCGTTTCAGTATTTCAAATATGGTGCATAAACCATTTATACCCAAAAATGCTATGACAGGAATGATATCATGAAAATTGCAATTCTTGGTGGAACCGGAAGCATTGGCGGGGGTCTGGCCATTAGGTGGGCTTTGAACCATGACATCATAATCGGTTCCAGAAAATTTGAAAAAGCCGAACTGACAGCCGATAAATATCGAACGGTCTTGAAAGAATCAGCAGGTAAGAGCTGCAGCATTTATGGATGTCTTAATGCGGATGCAGTAAACGAAGCAGATGTGATTGTATTGTCGGTGCCTTATGAACATGTAGTATCCACCATTGAAACCTCCCACCTCAATTTGAAGGAACAGATTGTCATTTCTATCGTGGTGCCAATGAAAAAAGCAGGTTTTTTTAAATATGCTCCACCTGCATGTGGTTCTGCCGCTATGGAAATTAAAAGTATGCTTCCAAAAGGAGTGAAGCTGGTTTCTGCTTTTCATAATGTTTCGGCCAAGAAACTTTATAATACCAATGAAGAACTCAACATGGACGTTTTCATCTGTGGTGATGATGACGAAGCAAACCTTGTAGTTTGCAAGCTGGTCGAGGATATACATAAACTAAGACCTCTCATCGCCGGTCCCCTTGAAGTATCATCCATGGTGGAAAGTCTCACCCCCCTGCTGGTCAATCTGGCCATTTACAATAAAATGAAACATCTGGGCATAAAATGCGTTTGATAGACATCTACGAACAATTACTTGAGATATTGGGCCACCAGAATTGGTGGCCAGCAGATACACCATTTGAAGTGGTTGTCGGTGCGCTGCTGACCCAGCAGACCCGCTGGAGCAATGTGGAACAGGCCATTTCCAACCTGAAAGAGCAAGGTCTGCTTGAACCGGAAACCCTGGCTGTTGCAGATACAGATTTCCTTGAAGAACTCATCAGGTGTACTGGATTTTACCGCCAAAAAGCTCGTCGGTTAAAGAACCTGGCCGCATACTATTCCAGACAAAAAGATACATTGTCAGACAAGCCTGTTAATGAACTGCGGCGGGAGTTGCTTGGACTTGAGGGTGTAGGAGATGAGACCGCTGATAGTATTATCCTGTATGCCATCAATAAACCAAAGTTCGTCATCGATGCCTATACCTGTCGGATACTTGACTGCCTGGGGCTCGATGGTAATTACCGCGTGCTGCAGCAGAGGTTTGAATCTGAACTTGAGCATGATGTGGACCTTTTTAAAGAATACCATGCCCTGATAGTGGAGTACGGTAAACAGTACTGTGCCAGACACAGGTGTGAAGATTGTGTTTTAATAAAAAACGGGAAAACTATTATATAGGGCGATACTCATTAAGGAGTGGAGTTATCTGATTTTCTCATTTTTTCTATGAGGTATCCACATGGTTAATGAATATGAACGTAAAGGTACAACAACAATTGGACTCGTCTGTAGCGAAGGCATTGTCCTGGCTTCCGAGAGCAGGGCTACGATGGGTTTTTTTATTGCAAGTAAAGATGCCAAAAAAATTTACCAGATAGATGATCTGGTGGGGATGACCACTGCAGGTTCAGTCGGTGATGCACAGAGGCTTGTCAAGGTAATGCAGGTGGAATCTAAACTTTACAAAATGCGCAGACAGGAAAACATGACCATTAAAGGAATTGGAAGCCTGCTTTCAAATGTGCTTGGAGGTAACCGTTATTTCCCTTACATGGTACAACTCATCATTGGAGGAGTTGACAAGACAGGGCCAAGTCTGTATTCCCTCGATGCTATGGGAGGGCAGCTGGAAGAGAGCACAGCCGTTTCAACTGGTTCAGGTTCTCCTATCGCATACGGCATACTTGAGGATAGATATAAGGAAGACATGTCCATGGATGAAGGTGTTGACCTGGCCATCAGGGCATTGCATAACGTTGTTAAGCGGGATGCAGCATCTGGAAACGGCGTAAAAGTAGTAAAGATTACATCTGATGGTTATGTCGAAGTGGACGATGCTGTGATTGAAGAGAAACGCAAAGCATTTAATGATGCTCTATGATGATACAATGTACTAAATAAGAAAACTAATAGATTTAGAAAAACAAAGTTTTTTTTAACCACTTATTTTTTCATTTTTTCAACAGGACGTAAATATAATGTCGGTAGATGACGTATTAGCTGATCTTAAAGTAAAGATTATAAAAAGGCTGCCACCCGGTGTGACAATTTCACAGGTGGAATTTGAAGGGCCTGAACTGGTAATATACACTCCAGAACCAAAAAAGTTCGCAGATAACGGGGACATAGTCAGGAACCTGGCCAAGGACCTGCGTAAAAGGTTGGTAGTACGACCGGACCCGGGCGTATTGGCAGCACCAGAGAAGGTTGTGGAAACAATCGCGACTATAGTACCTGAGGATGCAGGTGTTTCCAACCATTATTTTGACACTGATACCGGAGAAGTAATTATCGAGGCTGAAAAGCCAGGACTTGTTATTGGCAGGCATGGCAACACACTGCGGGAGATAACTAAGGAGATTGGCTGGACTCCCAAAGTGGTGCGAACGCCCCCAATAAAATCATCCACTGTCAAGAACGTGCGCCAGTATATCAGGGACCATAAGGAAGAGCGTAAAGAACTGCTCAAAACCATAGGCAGGAAGATACACCAGGAAGTGACTGCAAAGGACAAATGGGTCAGGGTCACCGCACTGGGAGGCTGCCGGGAAGTAGGACGTAGCTGCTTCTTGCTTTCAACCCCTGAGACAAAGGTGCTCATCGACTGTGGTGTCAATGTGGGTTCGGATGAGAACGGAACACCTTACCTGTACATCCCTGAAGTGACGCCCATCAGCCAGCTGGATGCAGTGGTGCTTACCCATGCACATCTGGACCATTCCGGCCTGATACCTTTGCTGTATAAGTACGGATATGAGGGGCCAGTGTACTGCACACCGCCTACCCGAGACCTGATGGCATTGTTGCAACTGGACTTTATAGATGTGGCTGCAAAGGAAGGTAAAACTATACCATATCCTTCAACCATGATACGGGAAACCTTGAAACATACTATTACACTGGATTATGGTGGGGTAACTGATATCGCTCCTGATATGAAGCTGACTATGCATAATGCCGGTCACATCCTGGGGTCATCAATAGTACATTTCCATATTGGTGATGGGTTGTATAACATAGCTTTTACCGGAGACTACAAGTATGAAAAGACGCGTCTTTTCGACCCTGCTGTTAACAATTTCCCAAGGATAGAAACCATAGTCACTGAGTCCACTTACGGGGGGTCCCGGGATATGCAGCCTAGCCGAAAGGAAGCTGAAGCACAATTAAAGAGAATCGTCCAGGAAACTGTGGCCCGGGGTGGTACCGTGCTTATCCCTGCTTTTGCAGTGGGCAGGAGCCAGGAGGTCATGCTGGTACTTGAAGAGGCTATCCGCAAGGGTGAAATTGACAATGTGCCTGTGTACCTTGATGGTATGATATGGGAGGCTACGGCCATACATACTAC
>JAUWTY010000173.1 GCA_030614485.1 Methanosarcinales archaeon
GTTTGCCAGCCTCACTGCCCTGGACAATTGTGGCAGGTTGAACACGTGGTTGCTGTCCACGGCATGGACCAGGAATTCCGAATGTTTCATTCCCACACCGGCTTCCACTTTCTTGTACACCCGGAAGTGGTTACCGAACTTGTACCCGGTTTTGACCACCATTCCCGCGTCCCGCAGGTTTCGGTACACTGCCAATTTTATCGGGAAATCGACTTCCACGGTTGTTGACGTATCTGAAAATTCAGCAGGGGTCAGGACGTGATCTCCCAGGCTGTCCTTAATTTCGATAATGTTATTTTCCTGAAGGTATGCTGCTTCTATCAGTGAAAGCTGGAGTCTTGTTTCGTCCAGGGGTTTACCAAAGAGATGTTGTTTGTGCAGCAAATCCGAGGAATGACTGTCCCAAACCATCACCCTGTCTTCCAGCAGAGTGGCCCTGATGGCGGCATCGGAGTGGGCTGTTCCCATATCTCCTTTCATGCTGCGCAGACTGACCCCGTAGTAGGTGATATCGCTTTCTTCGTCCACCACTGCCATCACCAGTTCCTTGCGCACGTTGGCAGCGGTTTTAACGTGGTGCACCAGATTCATTAACTGCACAGGCTGGCGCTCGGAGAGTACATGGATGAAATATTTAGATGGGGTCTTGCCTGGTTTGCCGCCCCTGGGATATACCCTGAAATCAGTGACACCGGGTTTTATGAAGTAACCTCTCTCGCGCAGGTCTTTGTAGACGATGTATTTCACTTCAAAGTTACCTTCCCTGCGGCTTGATTCGCACATAAGGCCCTCGAAGTCAAGGTCTTCGTTCTCATGGGTGACAGTAACCCGGTTTCTATAGGTAAGGTATGCGGCCTCGATGAGTGTCAATTCCAGGTAATCGTCCATTGGCCGCCCGTAGAAACTGGTGTCATAGAGGGTTTCCCTGGTACTGGCATCAAGTTTTACGGTTTGGCCATCGAGTGTGCCCTTTAGTGTGCGGTTTTGGTTCATTCACTTCACTTACGTGCAGTACAGTTAAATAGCCTTTCTGAGTGGGGTGTGGTCATCAATCGTAAGGTATTTATTTTACCTCTTCATTTGGTAATTTCAAACCGGGTATATAGACCGGATGTGAAAGGAGATAAATCATATGGTAGCAAAAGTAGATGTTAATGAATGCACTGGATGTGGAACCTGCGTGGATGAATGCCCAACTGAAGCAATCTCAATGAATAGTGACGACATCGCAGTGGTTAATGCCGATGAATGTACGGACTGCGGAATGTGTGTGGATGCCTGTCCAACCGAAGCAATTTCGGTGGAATAAGTACGTTAATCTGACTGTTTAAATCGGCTTACATATTACAGGGAGAAAAAAACATGGTGGCGAAAGTAGATGCAGACGAGTGTGTTGGATGCGGTACCTGCGTGGATGAATGTCCCCAGGAAGCCATCACCATGAATGATGACGATATCGCTGTAATAAGTGATGAATGCACAGATTGCGGGTTATGCGTCGATGCCTGTCCCACCAGTGCAATCTCCTTGTAATAGGTAAAAATAAAATATTATCTTTTTTTATTTTTTGGTTTTGTCATGGCTGAAACTATTAAAGTAGGTATCCTTGGCGCTACTGGCGCGGTAGGACAGAGGTTTGTTGAAGCATTAGCAGACCACCCCTGGTTCGAGATTAC
Organism: Methanosarcinales archaeon; assembly: GCA_030614485.1. Classification (GTDB taxonomy): domain Archaea; phylum Halobacteriota; class Methanosarcinia; order Methanosarcinales; family Methanocomedenaceae; genus Methanocomedens_B. The sequence goes on from JAUWTY010000173.1 coordinate 1,677, forward strand.
TGCCCTGGCAGCGTCCGAGCGTTCAGCTGGTAAGAAATACCGGGATGCTGCTAACTGGCGGCTTGAGTCACAGATGCCTGAGGCGGCTGCCGATGTTGAAGTGGTCCCTGTTGATGTGGGTGCGGTTGATGCAGACCTTGTGTTTTCTGCTTTACCTTCAGACTATGCAAAGACAGTGGAAGAAGATTTTGTCAGGGCAGGCTGTGTGGTTGCCAGCAATGCGGGTGCATTTCGCCAGGAACCTGACGTACCATTGATGATACCTGAGGTCAACCCGGAACATCTTGGGCTGATCGATGTGCAGCGCGACAACCGGGGCTGGGATGGCTGTATTGTGACCAATCCTAACTGTACTACTATTATGTTCACTGTGACCCTGAAACCCCTGATGCAGTTCGGACTTGAGAATGTGACCATAGCGTCAATGCAGGCCATATCAGGTGCCGGATATAGCGGCATACCTGGCATGAGCATTATTGAGAATGTGGTGCCATATATCGGCGGCGAGGAGGAGAAAGTGGAGAGTGAACCCCTGAAACTCCTGGGTGAGTTCGATGGCAGTGAGGTAATCCCTGCCGATTTCAATGTCAGTGCAAGCTGTCACCGCGTGCCTGTGATGGACGGGCACCTGGAGGCACTCTGGACCGGGATGCGGGACGACCCCACACCCGAGCAGGTGCGCCAGGCATTCCTGGACTTTGACCCTGGTCTTTCAGACCTGCCCACCGAGCCTGAGCATCCCATTATTGTGAGGGATGAGCCTGACCGGCCCCAGCCCAGGCTGGACAGGAATGCGGGCAATGGTATGAGTGTGTCTGTGGGCCGTATACGCGAGGGTATCCGGTATATGGTGATGGGGCACAATACTATCAGGGGTGCGGCAGGGGCCAGTGTGCTGAATGCTGAGTTGATGCATAAGAAAGGGTATCTTTGAGTCCTGTTTGGGCTTTGGGTATCTTTTTTTATTTTGTTAGTTTGGATGGCACTGTTCCAAAAATCAATTATTTTGTTGACACTGACTTTAGGTAAAATCAGTGTTAATCGCTGTTAATCTGTGTCTG
>JAUWTY010000036.1 GCA_030614485.1 Methanosarcinales archaeon
CTGCGCTCAGCCCGGGATTTATGTGATGATACCGGCGCACTGTTGATATTTGATGAAGTCCAGACCGGATTTGGCAGGACTGGCAGATGGTTTGCCAGGGAGCATTCAGGGGTGGAGCCCGATATCATGACACTGGCCAAAGCACTGGCTGGCGGTCTGCCCATGGGTGCCATGCTTGCAAAGGAAGACACAGCAGCCAGGATGCAAAAAGGCGACCATGCTGCCACATTTGGCGGCGGTCCGCTGGTATGTGCTGCGGCACTGGCATCATTGAAAGTAATAGAAGATGAGAAACTGGTCGAACGCTCGGCCCGAATGGGTGAGTACCTGATGCAGGGATTGAAAACCCTTGAGCTTGACCGGATTACTGAAATCCGGGGCAAAGGGCTAATGGTGGGCATTGAACTGAATATGAAATGCAGCTCCATAGTTGATTATGCAAGAGAGCACGGGGTGCTGTTGAACTGCACATCAGAATCAGTGCTCAGGTTCGTACCGCCTCTTATTATTGCTAAAGAGCAGATAGACCGCGTAATAGAAGTGGTGGCCCAGGGTATAAAGGAAGTAGAATGACCGATTCGAAAGACCTGCTAAAAGAATCCATCAAAGGCATAGCTGAGTACGTACCAGGTAAGTCTACTGAAGATATTGTCGCAGGTTATGGCTTAAGACCTGAGGCTATAATCAAACTTGGTTCAAATGAGAATCCACTGGGCCCGTCCACCAGGGCGGTAGAAGCCGTTCGCACAATGGCAGACAGCATAAGCGTGTACCCTTCAGTTGATGCAGGAGAACTGCGCCAGGCACTGGCAGCATACGTAGGCTACCCGGATGATATGGTGGTCATGGGAGCTGGTATGGATGGTGTGGTCGACACCCTTATGAGGTTGTTCGTCCAGCCCGGTACCAGTGCCATTATCCCTACCCCTACTTTTTCATATTTTGAAATTGCATTAAGAGCAGCGGGCGGTACGCCTGTGTTTGTTAAGCGGCAGGATGATTACAGTGTGCCAATTCAAACATTAATCTCCTTTATTGAGGATTCTACCCGCCTGATATATTTATGCTCACCTAACAACCCGTCAGGCAATACCATTCCCGAAGAAGATGTAAGGGCTGTAGTGGAGTCTACAGACGCCATCGTGTTTTTAGATGAAGCTTATGTTGAATTCGCTTCGAATAGCCTGGTCGGTTTGGTCTTAGAGTACGATAATCTTGTGGTGGGCCGGACCATGTCCAAGGCCATGGGCCTGGCCGGACTGAGGATAGGGTATGCAGTTGTACCTAACTGGATATTCAGGGAATACATGAAAGCCACCACTCCATTTGCGATCAGTAGAATTGCTGTGGCAGCCGGACTGGCTGCACTTGATGATGTTGATTACAGGGAGAAGACCATTTATAACGTTGAGGTGGGCAGAAAATTCCTTGCCGAGCGCTTGTCTGGTCACTGCAGGGTATATCCGTCCGAAGGGAACTTTATTCTCATAGATGTGTCGCCGAAGAAAAGCAAGGATGTAGTAGAAATGCTGCTGAAGAAAGGCATCATTGTGCGCGACTGCACCTCGTTCCAGGACGCAGGCGATGGGCTGGTAAGAATAACCGTGGGCACCCCTGACCAGAACAAACTGGTAGTAGATGCACTGCAGGGTACATTAGGCTCATGATAATTGCACTGACCGGTACACCGGGCACAGGTAAGACTTCTATTTGCGCTTTGCTGGAACAGCATTACCGTATAATTGACCTAAATGCTTTGATAAAAGAGGAGGGCCTGCATACTGGTAAAGATGAACAACGCGGCTCACTGGAGGCGGACATGGACGCTCTTCAGGACCGGGTGGATGAACTGGTAACGGATAAGACCGCAACAGTGATTATCGAGGGGCACCTATCCCACTTGCTAACGGGCATTGATGGGCATATTGTGCTCCGCACCCGGCCACTTGTACTGGCACAGAGACTTGAGAATAGGGGCTACCCGCCCCAAAAGGTGCAGGAGAACATGGAAGCAGAAGCTTTGGATGTGATACTGGTAGAAGCGGTAGAACGGTATGAAAGGGTTTATGAACTGGAGACTACCACGACCATACCCGAAGATGCTGCACTGGAGGTACACTCAATGATACAGCGGCTTGAGTCCGGGGACTATGAGCAATTAAGTGGATATCTGCCAGGGCGTTTTGACTGGAGCGAGGAGGTGTTTGGATGACACTGAATAATTACAGGCCGTATGTGAGTTTTATTTTGGAACCCTGTGCTTCTGCCCTTGTACGCCTGGGTCTTACCCCCAACAGGGTATCGGTACTGTCTCTCATCTTTGCGATACTGGCCGGGGTGTCGTATTATTATTCCTACGACAACAGGATGTACCTGATTGCAGCACTGGTGTTTGTGATATTAAACTCATTCACTGATGCCGTCGATGGGGTCATGGCACGGATGTTCAATATGCAGTCTGACAGGGGTGATTTCCTTGACCATGTTATCGACCGCTATGCAGATACTTTCATCATTTGCGGCATATTCTTTGCAGGCTACGTCCACTGGATGATTGGGGTTGCTGCCATTACCGGTGTGCTGATCACCAGTTATATGGGCACTCAGGCCCAGGCAGTTGGGGGCACCCGGCATTACGGCGGCATCATGGGACGGGCTGACCGGCTGGCCCTGATAATTATGGTAAGTGCTGCTAACATCATCTATCCTGCACAAATTTATTCCATGCAACTGCTGGGCTGGATTATTGTGGTGATTGCATTGACGTCCCACTTCACGGCAGTGCAGCGATTTTTGCACACCTGGGGTGAGATTGAAGGAAATGCGGGCAATAAGGGAATTAAAAAGCAATAAGGGCAATAAATAGTTCTTTTTTACCAGGATTGCCAGTGTATCAGTTTTGAGGCATCTATGCGGTCAGGTGTGTCAGGAGTATCTGCTGGATAGCCCAGGGCAAGCATACATACAGGCCTGATGTTGTGTGGAATCATGAGTATCTCTGATATATCTGCATCATTGAATGCACCCACCCAGCAGGTGGCCAGGCCCATATCATGGGCGGCCAGTGTCATTACCATTGCACTTATGCTGGCATCCTGGATGGAATAGAGTTCACCCCGGCCGCTGTAGATACGACTGGAACGGGGCGTGTTGGCACAGAACACAATTATCACTGGCGCCTGCACCAGGAATTTCTGGTCAAGTGCAGCTTCCTTTAGTTTTTTCTTGACCGCTGTGTTTGTTACCACAATAAAGTCCCTTGCCTGGAGATTGCCGGCAGAGGGTGCCATCTGGGCATCCTGGATGAGTTTTTCTACAATCTGGCGGTCTACTGGGTCTGATGTAAATTTGCGTACGCTGCGCCGTTGGTATATAGCATCCAGGCATTCTGTCATATACAATAAAGTGTTGATGGAAGTATAAAACATTAGCTAAGTTTTATCTTAAAGGTAATATGGATTGAAAAAAACATGGATTTACTTTCCGTAGGTTTTATCGTTAATGCCACGGTTTATATGTAATATTCTAATCAATGATTGAATATATTGAGATAACATATCGGTGAAAAAATGCCAGAATCGGAAATAAAGCCAGAATCGGATATAAAGATTCAGAACGTAGTTGCGTCAACTAAATTAGCTGAAAGTTTTGATTTAGTGAGCATTGAATCAGTACTTGAAGGTGCAGAATATAATAAAGCCAAATTCCCAGGCATGGTCTACCGGGTAACCAATCCCAAAGCAGCCTTTTTAATTTTTACTTCAGGCAAGGTAGTCTGCACTGGGGCGAAGAATGTAGACGATGTAGTAATTGTCATTAACAATCTTGCCAAGAAGATTGAATCTCTTGGCATGGAGGTTTTGAAAGACCCTGAGATAACCATACAGAACATTGTTGCATCAGCTGACCTTGGTACTAACCTAAATCTAAATGCAATTGCTGTGGGCCTGGGCTTCGAGAACATTGAATATGAGCCTGAGCAGTTCCCCGGACTTGTTTACCGTATAAAATCACCTAAGATAGTGGTTCTCATATTCAGTTCAGGTAAACTGGTGGTAACCGGGGGAAAATCTCCAGCAGATTGTCAGCGTGGTGTTGAGATAGTACGGGAACAACTCGAGAGCATGTCTTTGCTCTGATTCTTGTTTTTTTGTGGTGATTGCCGTGTCCTACCGTGAAGCCGTGGCCAAGAGTTTTATCGTGGATGATGAGGTCAAGGATTTCATTAACCAGGAGGACCGGGATTTTAGGATTTGCACATCATGCGGTGGTCCCGTGCTGGCTCCAACGGACCTAGTTCCGGCCAAACCTACTGACGTGGAGGTTAAGGTGGGTGAAAATTCACTGTTTGTTTCTATAATACAGGCTAGGTTCACAAGACGTATCCATAGCTCAATGCTGGACCAGTACCAATACATGATGTCAGCGGACCTGAGCTGCTGTGAACTGGATTAAGTGAATTTGTTAAAAAAACTTCGAAACATTAAGACCGGATTTACAATTATCGTTTTTACAATTTCCGGATTTATTATTGTGGGATTTACAATAATCAGTTTTACTTTTGCCTGATTTTCTGGAACTGGACTGCCTCATAGGGATATACCGGCATTTCTGATAGTTCCTTTATACAATATTTCCGCTGGTTGCGGTTACCTGTGCGTTCAAGTTTATCTTCCCGGTATAGCCTGGAAAGGTATGTGGACACAGTGCTCAGGTTGATGGGACCATATATCCGGTCATAGTCACTTTTTACTTCAAGTGATGTGAACCAGTGGCCCTTGTATTCAAAATTGAGGAAAAGTTCCAATCGTTCTTTAATTGTAAGGGACTCGTTCTTTAGCTGGTTGTATTCTTCTATAGCAATGCCAAAGTTACGAGCCCCCTGGGTTTTGGGTTGGGTGGTTTGAGTTGTCTGAAAGGTAGGTTGTTCAATTGGAGTTGTCTGTACTGGGTGGGGCTGCACGGTGGGGACGTTGGGAGCCACTTGAGGCGCAGCAAAAGCAGTCTGTTGTGAAGTTGTATGTGAAAAATTGTATAGGTTTGTTAACTTGTTAATGAGATTTAATAAAGTTTCAGGAGTAAGGTTGCCGATAATCTCGGTCCTGTCAATAGAACCGTCGTCCATTTTTATTTCGACACGTATTTCCATTTTATTGTCCTCAAAAGCGGAGATATATATATCAAAGGAAGGCAGCCGCACATCCCCTCAGATCGCGGCCGGCATCCCTCGCCTCGGAAGTATTCCATCCCCTCCGATGATTATCCACTTTTACGATGTGAATGTGTAATTCACAAGTAGTGTTGTAGTTAACATGTAATTAAACTTCACTAATCATATATATAGTATGCAGTAGAAACGGAGGAAAATGTCAGTCTGTACCTAAAAAAAACTATTTAACACATGTTTAAAGCAAAAACACTCTAATTTGTGTTGTTTTTCTTATCCACACTATCACAATACACATTCACACTAAATATAAACTATTATCTTTCAATTTGTTTTTCCATAGGAAATAGGGGGGTTGACTTATTACAGGTGAATACGACCAATCACGCATTAAAATTGCAAAGGGAAGCTTAACACAGTTATATTCTATTCACACCAGTACAAATTGCACTGAAACCTGTAAATGTGTGAGTGTGATAAGATGCATCTCTCTGCTCCACAATCAATATCAATCAAAAGGAATATTAGAAAGAAGATGTCTGATGAGCATGTTATTTCGGGGACCATTTTTTATGGCGATGAGCCCAGGCTCATCGAAGGATACCTGTGCGTGAAAGATGGCATAATTACAGAAGTGGGGACCGATTTGGCAGTAGATGCCACATTGGATGGATTGGTGACTCCGTGTTTTGTCAATGCGCATACTCATATCGGTGATTCTATAATCAAGGACCCGCCACTGTCTGACCTGGATAGCCTGGTGCGACCTCCAAATGGCTTAAAACACCGTGTACTTGGTGAATCGCTAGCTGTCGATTTAAAGGATGCCATGCACCGGACATTAAATGATATGATACGGACAGGCACCTGTGCGTTTTGCGATTTCAGGGAAGGCGGCATAGAAGGTGCGTCCATGCTGGCAGATGCCCTTGCCACACCAACATACGCTGCTGGCGGTCTTAAAGGGGTGATAATGGGCCGGCCGCAGCAGCCAGAAAGACCAGGCAACGGTGAACTGGATGACCTGATGGATGTCTGCAACGGAATCGGTATGAGTGGAGTCAATGACGTTCCTTTCGAAGTGCTACAAGTTGTATCCCGTGTTGCCCGCAGGGCAGGAAAACTTTTTGCCATACATGGAGGTGAAAAAGATATATCAGACATCCTGAGGTCAATTGAACTGGAGCCTGATTTCATTGTGCACATGACACATGCTTCGGAGGCACATATTAAACAGCTCGTGGATGCAGATATACCTGCAGTGGTCTGTCCAAGGTCGAATTTCGTAACTCGTGTGGGTTCTCCCGCCCGTCCTCCCATTGCCAGGATGCTGGAGATGGGTGTCACGGTTGCGGCAGGCACAGACAATGTTATGTTGAATTCGGCTAATATGTTCTCCGAAATGGAATTCCTGTCAAAAGTATATGGACTGGAGGACAGACAGGTATTTAATATTTGTACACTAAATGGTGCTCGGGTACTTGGACTGGCTGAACATTTTGGTTCAATACAGGAAGGAAAGCAGGCAAAAATAATGGTGCTGGATAAAAGATCTTCCAATTTATCAAACAGCCATAATATGCTTGCCAGTTTTGTAAGGCGGGGCAGACCTGATGACATTAAGACTATCATTACTTAAACGGAGGGAGATTTCATGAAAAGCGAGATATTTAAAAAAATTGTTATTGCAACGGACGGGTCAGAAAACTCAGTAAATGCCGTCAAACACGCTATTGAAGTTGCACGGATATCAGAAGCCAGTCTTTCTGCTGTGTATGTTTTGGACACGGGGGCTTTTGCTTCTATTCCTGTTGATATGGCAATGGGGAACATGTATGAGATTTTGAAAAAGGAAGGCGATGATGCTATCAAAAAGGTGGAATACCTGGCCCAGGCTGCGGGTGTTGAAATCGAAAGTTTCAATGTTGAAGGACATCCTGCTGAGGAAATAATTAAAATATCTGAGAATGTTTCAGCCGACCTCATTGTTATGGGAACTCTTGGTAAAAGCGGTCTTGATAGATTTTTACTTGGCAGTGTGGCAGAAAAGGTATCAAGGAACTCAAATATGCCAGTGATGGTTGTAAGAGGGGAAAAACCCAAATAGTACAAGCACCATCAAAAGCCAAAATAGGAGTTTTACAAAAATGCCTGGTTTTACAACAGTTGAAGACGTAATGGTGCGGGATGTTGCTTATGCTTCATTGCCTGGTTCCAGGGATGAGGTACTTGAAATACTTAAAAATAAACATGTATCTGGCGTGCCTGTGGTAAAGAAGGATGAACTTGTGGGTATCGTTACCAGGACTGACCTTTTGAAGTATCCAGAAGAAGAGCAATTGGCTATCCTGATGCAGAGAGACCCCATTACAATCAAACCCGGCGAGTCTATTGTGGATGCTGCCAGAAAAATACTGGAACATGGAGTTAGGCGGCTACCCGTTGTTGAAAATGGCACACTCGTAGGTCTGATTACCATAGCAGATATTGTGGGTGCCGTTGCAGGTTTAAGCATTTCGGAGCCTATTAGTGACATCATAAGTAACCAGACAATTGTTATTTGGGACAAAACCCCTGTTTCAATTGTGGGAATGATGATGGAGATGGCAGAGGTAAAAGCTGCACCTGTAGTGGATGTGAACCGTGAAGTGCTGGGTGTAATAAATGATAAGGACCTGATAAATATGAGCGTCATCGAAGATTCGCTTGAGCATTCGGATATGTCTGCGGGTTCGGATGACGATGCATGGACATGGGAATCAATGCGCGATACTATGAGCCTGTATTACAGTGTGTCCAGGATAAAACTTCCGGATTCAACTGTGAGTGAGGTCATAAACCTTAAGGGAGAACCTGTGACCGTTGTACCCAATACTACAGTGAGTGACACTGCAAGGAAACTGAAACGCAACAACATCGACCAGATGCCGGTTCTGTCCGCACATAATAACCTAATTGGTATGCTGCACGATTTTGACCTGCTAAAGGCACTGGTATAATGGTAATGTTCGATACATTCATTAGTGATAATCACACATACAATTACGGAGGATAAGTATCTTGGGAAAGAAGAAACAGACAGGAAGCGGCCTGCAGTCATCAGCTGGATTGATGCGGTATTATGAAGCTGATGAAACCACATTCCACATGGATCCAAAATTTATTGTGGTGGGTGGAGTGCTGATAGGACTTATATTGTTACTGCTAAATTACAGGTTTGGCCTCTGGCCCTGAAATCCTGTTTTAGTATTTTATATTTATTTTGTTTTTGTTTTATACTTTCATTTGAATCAATGGAATCAAGAAACTGCAAGTGTTAGCGAGGATTCAATTCCAACCACCGTGCAAATTTTCGCATGGCATTGCCCCTGTGTGATACCCGGTTCTTTTTGACATCCTCCAATTCACCAAAGGTTTGATCTTCATACAGGAATATGGGATCGTATCCAAAACCATGTGTCCCGCGTTCTTCAAATGATATGGTCCCCACAACCTCGCCTGTGAATGTATTGGGCTCACCGTCGGGTTGGCAGAATCCCACCACTGTCCTGAACACAGCCTTGCGGTTAGTCTCACCTTCCATGAGCTTAAGGACTTTCTGGTTGCCCAGGTGGTCTTCCACATATCGTGAATAGGGGCCGGGAAATCCGTTCAGGGCATCGATAAATATGCCACTGTCGTCTACCATAACATCCCTGTCCAGTTTGTCAGCACACCAGCGCGTTCCGTAGGCTGATATGGTCTCAAGGTCATCGGCTTGCAGTTCGGGATAATCGCAATCGAGCTGCTCTACTTCATATCCCACATCTCCCAGGATGTTTTTTGCTTCCCTGAGTTTATGGG
>JAUWTY010000097.1 GCA_030614485.1 Methanosarcinales archaeon
GTGGCAGCAATAGTGCACACTCCTTCACGGGCTTCAATGCCGTCCATCTCGGTCAACAGTGAATTCACTATCTCGACCACGTCACCCCTAAGTTCCTGGAAACGCCTGTCCAGTGCAATGGCATCCAGTTCATCAATGAAAATTATACAAGGCTGCAGGTCTTCTGCCCGGTCATATAATTGATGGAGCTGCCTTGCTCCATCTCCTACGAACTCACCTATCAACTGTGTAGCCTTAATTGGCAGGATTGGGACGTCTGTGGCACTGGCCAGGGCTTTTGCCAGCATGGTCTTACCTGTACCAGACGGGCCATAGAATAATACATTTCTTGGAGCCCACTTACCAAATTGTTCAGGGTCATCCAGGAATTTCATGATGAGTTTACATTTATGCTTTGCACTATCCTGTCCAATCACATCGTCGAAAGTGATATCATTGGATGGTTCGGGCACAACCTCATCGTTGTTTACATCATCAATTAAGAATACTGTGGACTGGCCGATAACACTACCCTCAGGCATAACATTTACGATCTTGAATGCAAAATCAGGGAACATCCTGCGGTCAAAGAGATATTCACCGGACTGGACCACTAATCCGTTCCATTGTTCGCGGGCATAGAACTCGAAAACATTATTCTCAAAGACCTCCGGATACTCATGGAGCGAACTTCTAAGTGGATACCCTGCTGGTTTTAACGATACGAAAAGAGCTCCACTTTCTGTACGTTCTTTTTGACTTTTGACACTTGTCTTTTTGTTAACACGTTGTACTGAACGCAATATTTTATTCCTCGGCTTTCACATTGACGGGTGTAGTATTAATGTTATCGCCAGGCTATTTTATCAGTTGTTTCAGTAGTATAAAAAAGACGTATGCCAGTGCGATTGTAATGACAATCTCAACGATTGGTTTGACCATTATCATTATGAACGGTTTTATGATAATGGCCAGCACTATTGAGAGTAATACCAATAATATATCACGATTACGGGATTTCATGAAATAGTTGATGGCGCTGTGTGTTTATATATTTATACTTATTCGAAATGGCATCATTTACTTCAATCCCAATATCCCAGCCATTATGTAATGTAAATTCTGACTTGCCTTTCAAATAACCACTAATAACCAATAACAAGCAAACCATTTTGTGTAGTCACAATCAAAACATTAGTTCGCCAGCAACCGATTTACCTACTTTCCCATAAATTCCCCCAAATCCAGCAAAGAGAAGAATCTGGCTTGTTTTGCATCCATCTCCTCAACCACCAAACCAACTCACTTTCCGCAGGTATATGCAAATTTTGAACAATTTTTCCTGATGGTGGTTTTACACATTTCTAAAATATTATATTATTCAAAGGGGGCGGAATGCTCGCTCAACCCCTGTCCTGCATCGAATGAAAACAAAGTCACAGTCCCAGCGTCGTTCTTCTTCAGTGTCCTGCTGACAACAGACCCGTCTGCATAGCTTATGGAACCGACAATATCAATGGGCTGTGCCAAAGGAAAGTCATTCGGTTTGAAACTCAGTTCATCTGTTTGCTTCATACTATTACTTCTTTAGATTCTTCGCGAATTGCTTCCCGAACAGTTTGCATTCTTCCAGTTCATCACCTGTCGGATTATACCTGAACTTAATCCCGGGGACAGTCACCTCGATGCCGGCACTCTTTAGCCCTTCTTCTATGATACCCACCGACTCCCCGCTCCAGCCATATCCACCAAATGCTGCCCCTGCCTTATTCTTGAACCGCAGGCCCTTCATGGTCTCTATCAGGGCACCCACAGCCGCAAGCACCCTCCTGTTAATTGTCGGGGAACCGATTATGACACCTTTTGACCTGAATATCTCTGTTATAACATCGTTCATATCACTCTTTGCAATATTGAACAACTTGCAGTGCACTCCACTCTCTTTCAGACCCGATGCGATAGCCACGGCCATGGACTTTGTCCCGTTCCACATGGTATCATAGGCAATAACAACAAAGTCCTCCTGATACGCATCAGCCCATTCGTAATATTTCCCGACAATGTCCAGCGCGTCCTTGCGCCATATCACGCCATGACTCGGTGCAATCATATCCACAGGCACATTCATTGCCTTGAACTCTTTGATCTTCTTTTTTACAAGGGAACTAAACGGGGTCAGGATATTGGCATAATACTTGATGGCTTCCTGGAACAGTTCGCACTGATCGACCTCGTCATTGTACATGGCAGATGTGGCATAATGCTGGCCAAAGGCATCATTGGGAAGCAAAAGGTCAGCGCCTTTAACATATGTGAACATGCTGTCAGGCCAGTGCAGCATCGGGGCTTCCACAAAGACAAGCTCGTATTTGCCTGTCTTCAATGTGTCACCTGTCTTTACCTCATTGAATTTCCAGTCCTTGTGATGATGGCGGTGGATCATATCATGCCCGTTCTTTGTGCAGTATATCTCGACATCCGGTATCTGTGCCATGAGGTGTGTCAGGCTTCCGGAATGGTCTGATTCGGAATGGTTCACGACAACAGCATCGATGTTATCAAGCCCGAACTCTGCATCCAGCCTGGCTACGTATTCTTCCTTAAACGGAGTCCAGACTGTGTCCACAAGTACGTTCTTTTCGTCCTCTATCAGATAGCTGTTATATGTACTGCCGCGGTGTGTGGAATACTCCTCACCGTGGAATTTCTTAATTTCCCAATCCTTGATGCCTACCCAGAATATGTTTTCTTTTATTTCTATCATAGTCCCACTTCACTGATGTTGTAACAGATATTATACCAAAATGAAATAAAATTACAAATCGACATTTGGCATTGTTCCTTTATAGTTATAACGCAAGTAAGCACTTTTCGGGTGCAGTGTTACCGAGTGCACTTATTGCCTGGCCATTGTAGTTCCATTAAATTATATGAATGTTAAACGCATATTGTAGACAAGCATATGTTTTCACAAAAAGCTGCAAGGATACCGCCGTTTTATGTAATGGAAGTAAAAGAGCGGGCACAGGAACTGGAACTTTCGGGCAGGGATGTCATACACCTTGAGGTTGGCGAGCCTGATTATCCCACAGCCCCACATATCTGTGAGGCCGCATACAGTGCCCTAAGGGCCGGTGAGACCAAATACACCCACAGTATGGGGGTACCCCAGTTCAGGCAGGCAATAGTTGATCATTATAACCGGAAATTCACCCTTGAGTTAAGTCCTGAGCAGGTCATCGTGACATCAGGCACCAGCCCGGCCCTGTTGCTGTTATTCATGGGCCTGCTGAATGAAGGGGACGAAGTAATAATGTCAAATCCCTACTATGCCAGCTACCCCAACTTTGTTGAATACCTTGGAGGCAGACCGGTGTATGTATATACCCGCGAGGATGAGGGGTTCAGCCTGACCCCTGATGCCGTTGCCCGTGCATTTACTCCAAAGACACGTGCAGTCCTGGTCAATTCCCCGTCCAATCCCACAGGTCATGTGATGTCCCCCGGGACCATCTGTGCACTGGCCGAAAACGCCGGCAGTGTCCCGATTATTTCGGATGAGATCTACCAGGGCCTGGTGTATAAAGGAGAGGACCATACCATCCTGGAATATACGGATAACGCTTTTGTGCTCAACGGCTTTTCCAAACTCTATGCCATGACCGGCTGGCGGCTTGGTTACCTCATTGCCCCGCCCGAATATATGAGGGTGTTGCAAAATCTCCAGCAACATTTTTTTATCTGCGCTAACAGTTTTACCCAGCATGCAGGTATCGCTGCCCTGGAGGGGCCCCAGGAGCACGTTAAAAAAATGGTTGCGACCTATAATGAACGAAGGAAGTATATCATCAAGCGTCTCAAAAAGATTGGGTTTGGGATTGCGAGTGAACCCGCAGGGGCATACTATGTATTGGCCAATGCGAAGGAGTTTAGCAAAGACTCTCTTGAACTCAGCCGGCACCTTCTGGAAGATGCAGGGGTTGCAGTGGCACCGGGTATTGATTTCGGGGACGGGGCACAGGTGTATCTGCGATTTTCCTATGCTAATAGCATTGAAAATATCAGGGAAGGCCTTGACAGGGTGGATAACCTGCTTAATAAATAGGTCATGTTTAACAAAGTTTAATAGGGACATCATACCTACGTATTCCCGTGAAAGACCTGTTAAAAGAACTGTTGTTAAAAAAGCATGAAAAGGGCTTTCTTGGCAACAAGGTTAGACTTAAATGTGAATCATGCGGGCATACTGAAAAATCTACTTATTTTGAACTTTTAAAAGATGAACAGTTCGAAATATTAGAACCTGCGAACGTTCCTGTTGTGGATGGTGTCCATGAAGAGGAAGTCCCGGCCACTCCCATAAAGTTCAAGAAGCAGTGTCCAAACTGTGGTAATGAGATGGAGGCATTTTCACCCGTGCCCATAGAATATATTGTAACATTTCTCCAATCCAAGCAGCCGGATGACATTATGTACGGCTGAACAAAAAGTAATAGGTTATGCTGTAATCACTTCACATCCATCTTCTTTAACTATGATGGTATGCTCGGCCTGGGCAACTGCACATCCGTCTTTCTCAATAAGCACAGGATATTTACGGAGGGATTTTCCTAATTTTTCCAGGTCATCAGGATGATCCATCCATCGACTCGTGAAAGGAAGTGTATTGAATTGTGACTTCATCTTTTGATAAATAGGGTTTGAAGCATTCTTAGTGTTCGTTAGGCATACGATTCTTGTGTCCCCGTATTTTATGCGGCCACTGCCTTTTGTAGTAAAGGGCTCAATAGCAATTACATCGTCTGTATGAAGTGTGTTTGAATAAGCAGCATTCCCGTGGTTCGGGATATTAAGGCCATTGTGGATGGCATATCTTCCAATGCTATGCCCGGTCAGTGCAGGAACCGGATGGCATCCTTTGGCTCTTATTATTTGTTCGATGACTTTACCGATATGTTTGGTTGTCACACCCGCACTTATTTCCTTGATGGCA
>JAUWTY010000145.1 GCA_030614485.1 Methanosarcinales archaeon
ACAGGCATCTCAATATGCTCACGTACCTCTTCCAACAGCCTCATCTGGTCACCTGGTTCATACCCGCACGTACCAGACGGGTCAACAATGAACAGCAGCACATCGCCCAGATGTTTCAAGGCAGAAATAGCCTGCAGTTCAATCTCATTGCGTTCTCCCAGCGGCCTGTCCAGCAGACCAGGTGTATCCACTATCTGGCACCTGACATTTCCTACCCGGAAATGCCCCACAGCCAACCCTTTGGTTGTGAAGGGATATGATGCCACCTCTGGAGTTGCACTGGATACCAGGGCAACGAAACTGGATTTTCCCACATTTGGATATCCGGCGATCACAATGGTAGGCTCCATACCCACAGCTGGGAGTTTGCGTAATATATTCCTGGCATCATTCAGCAACCTGAGGTTCTTATCCACATCATTTACAATCGAAGACATCCTGCCATAAGCTGCTTTACGAATAGTTGACGAGTCGCTGCTGTGCCGCATCTTTCCAACAGAAAGCCGACCTATCTCGTGTATCTTCTCACCTGCCCATTGCACTGAAGCAATATTGGTCTTTAATGCATCCACCCCTACCAGTATGTCTGCCAGTTCGCGGTAGAATTCAGGGATATTATCAAAACTGGGGAATTGCCTTACCACATTGGCCAGGTTATCTGACAGTATATTTGTCGCGGTCAGCAGCATGGACTCATCTGCCCGGCGGCGTGAAGATTCACTCTTTACAGTCTTGCCTTTACGGGCTCTGTTGGCACGTCGGAATGCCTTGTCCAGCAATTCTTCAGCGGTGGGGATGGTATGTATTTTCTCAAATATCATTTGGCTCATGAACAGCGGCTGTGCTCATAAAGATTGCTCTGCTTCTAAATCCCTGGTCCTGATATGCTCTGCCCTGAATACATTATCCCGCATAAGACAATCTGGTGAGCGGTATATTCCGGTTTTCTGGATACGCCGCCAGATGTCCTTTAGCGGCTCATCGTGGATGTTTCCGTACGGTATTGGGATACAGGCGCAGGGCAGGACATTACCCTGGGGCGTCACATGCAGCCAGCGCCTGCCTGCAAAACAGCCAGTGGTTTTCATTACATCCGGAATGGAGAACACCCTTACCGGACCACTGCTTCTTCGTTCTACAAACTCGTCCAGCAGCCGGTGATGTTCGGGAGAGAGTATGTCCTTTTCCCGGTCAATCCACCTGCCTGTGGGTACTATTTCATAGAAGGAAAGTTCATGTACTCCAGCCGATTCAGCCAGCTCATAGAAACCATCCAGGTCATGGATATTATGGGGCGCAACCACCACATACATGTCCACCAGCAGCCCTGCATCCAGGCAGTAACCAATGCCTGCCATGGCATCACTGAACACTCCTTCACGCCCCCGTATCCGGTCGTGTTCGCCTTCTTTGGGGCTGTCAAGGCTTACATTGACGGCAAACATTCCTGCATCAGCCAGTGCCTGTGCCTTCTCCCGTGTCAGGCCTGAACCTGAAGTGAACACCGTGGAGATGGCGCCTTCGGGTACGTGGGCAACCAGTTCTTCCAGTCCCTCATATATCATTGGTTCGCCGCCGTCAAAAATTATCTGTGTGGCCCCCATGTTCACAGACTGGTCAATGATATCCTTAATTTCCGGAATTGATAGACTTGTCTTGTGCTTGGTATCCGGCAGGGCGCAGTGGATACAACGGTTCGGGCACTCTTCTGTGATGGAAATGGTCACCTGTTCCGGGTTAGTGGATGCAGGTATGCCCAATTTCCACAAAGTCTGGGCTATCATGTTCTTTGTCTGGCTGTGTACCAGCCGATCATATGCCAGGGAGGGAATAGGGGGCACCCAGGTGGAAAAATACAGTGTGTCATCAGTAACCCTGACTGGAATCTGTCCGTCAAATATACCCAGCATATCATCAAGGAAATGATTTAAAACAGGTGCAGCCAGGCCGGTAGTTTGGGTTCTTACCAATCCGCCGTCAATGCTGGCATATACTTTGAATAACAAGTTCCGGTATATTTCAAATTTTGCTACAGTCATGGTCAGATATCCATAGAATATTAATTCCTAAGTTGTTCCCTGAATCGTTATCTAAATCTTTCCAACAGGCATAGATTTATTGTTATATATCCAATATAACACCCGTATATTAAATGGAAGATGAAATTGAACGCAGCAGATATATAATCTTGGGAAGTACTAGTGGCATACTGGTAATTCTGGGTGTGGTCACAGGAGCATCTGTATCAGGAGATATCACCTTTATCATCAATGCAGCACTGGCAGGTGCCGTAGCTCTTGCATTGGCTAATGGAATTGGTTCATTTATTACATTGGGTGACATTGAACTGGGCAAACTCTCCAGGCTTGAAAAACCACTGATGAGAAGCCTTGACAATACTAAAATAGAACAACTTACCAAACGTAAAATCAGAGCACAGTCTTTAATACATACTGCTGCTTCTTTTATAGGGTCAATGCTCCCCATATTGCCCTTCATGTTACTTGATAGCCAGCAACTTGAGATTTCAATAGGTATGAGTATTGCCGCCCTGGCAGTGCTGGGTTTGTACTGGGGACGGATTATGGAACAGAACATGCTGCTTCATTCCATACGCATGGCAGGATTGGGTGCGGTAATTGCGTTAATGGTGAACCTGTTATTCCGTCACATTCAGATGACATAGGCATAGCCGATAAAAAATACATACATTGCCAAATACAGAATCCCCCACAGCCGGGATATCTCTTTTTTCCTGACAATCACCACCAAGATGAGTGACAACAGCATCATGTATGCGATATTGAACCTGAATAGATTTGGCTCATCCACAACCACTTCGTTTATTATGGAAGCAGTGCCCATTGCCAGCACCACATTAGTAACATTGGAGCCTACAATATTTCCCAGTATCAACATGGTGAAACCCCGCTTGGCCGCTGATATTGATACCATAAGTTCTGGAAGGGATGTACCCAGTGCTATTATGGTAAGGCCAATAACGGCACTTGAAATACCCAGTTCACCTGCCATCACAACCGCCGAATCAACCAGCAATTTACTTCCCAGGAGTACACCTGCCAATCCCAGCAAGGTATAAATCGCTGATTTTACATCAAACCGGGCTTTATCATTTTCCTCTTTTGGTTTTGTGTGGGACTTCAATAAATATAGTATGTATAAAATATACACTGCACACAAAACCACGCCCTCTACCCTGGTTATGCGCTCTCCTGTCAGGATGGTAATAATCCCGAAAGCCAATATAAGCATATGAACTAAGCTGTCCCTGAACATGTGGCTACCAGAAATGACTGTATTCCTGATGAAAAAAGCCGTGCCAAGTACAAACGCAATGTTTGTGATATTGGACCCGATAACATTACCCAGCACAATACCGGAATCTCCAGTATATGAAGCATAATCGGTTATCATTATCTCGGGTAAGGATGTCCCTATACCCACAATAGTAATCCCTATAAAAAAATGTGAAACTCCAAAAGATTTGGCCAGTCTGGAAGCGTTTTCTGTAAAAATATCGCTTGAATA
>JAUWTY010000169.1 GCA_030614485.1 Methanosarcinales archaeon
ATAAACTGGGTGTTCAGGGAAAATATCTTCTTCCTCTTATCATTGCTATCCTTGTGTTCTTGAATCAGGTTTTGTTCAATCAGGTCTTTCAGATGTACAGAAATTGTGGATTTTGCCTTCAGGCAGTCAGAGACTATCTCATCAAAGGATCGGTACTGACTTCCGATAAATCCGAGTATTTTAAGTTTAACCGGACTGTCCAGTGCCACCATTCCATCTTCGGTGGAAAAAATAATAGTTTGATTGTTACTTGAACTCATCTTTAATATATTTTGAAGTAAGTACTATATATGTTGTTCGTTCCAGCACGAATGAAGCTCCCCACAGCAGAGCTGCGGAGCATAACGATTAAGATTAAAGGGGTATCCACTTAAGATTAAATATACAACTTATGATGTTATTATATAATGTTTACTCAATGCCCCGTCGCCTTTCACTTTTATATTCTTCAACCAGGCTGCTGAGCAATTGTTCCTTTTCCTTTCGCTTTCTGGCTTCGGATTCCTCATTAAATTTCTCAAGAGCAGGATTGAAATCATCGGGGTCTACTACACCCATTTCATCCAGATAATTGACAGGTACCGACCTTACACTAAAAAAAGGCAGGTTTTTTTCCAGAAATTCTTCCTGGGCGTTATGTGCCATATCACCCCTGAATATTACAGCCCTGACACCAGCCTGGGATAGCATATCCACAGTAGCAGGACCTCCGCCACTGGCATCCTTGAAGAACAGTACATCCCCTGCATTGATGCCATACTGCTCTTTTACATGTGCAATTGCTTCCTTTGTGAAAGCGCTTGCCACTTTAACGGGGATGGCGCGACCGCTTATCTCCAGGTTACGCAGCCGTTTTAGTTCTTCCACCAATTCGGTGAGTTCTTCAATTCGCCTGTCCTTGTGATGTAGTTCATGTTCAAGATTGCGTATCTTTTCATTACGGATGCGCATCTCTTTTGACTTGCGTAGGGTTGTATAGGAATCTGACTTGAACTTTTTTATCTTTCTGTCAAGCGCTGATATCCTGTGCTTTTTTGTGGTTATCTCGGATTTTAGTTCATCCAGATATGTCCTGAGACTGCTGATGGTTCCATGTTGACGTTTTATGGTCTTTCTCAGGTCTGCCGTCACCTCATCCGGTTCCTCGATGGCGGTCTCTTCCACGTGTGGTTTTGAAACTACATCCCTGCCACTTAATCCGGCAACAGCACTATCTATGGTGTCACCTTTCATGACCCGGATTATAACCTCATCAGCATTGATACCTATTGGAATCCTTTTCCGTATCTCCTCAAATTTGTTCTTGTGCCGCCTGAACACATGGGCTGATGCGGCAATAGCGTCACGTTCATGGTCATTATTGTAACCGTATGGTCTTGCCAGGTTTATCTTGTATTCAGAAGACAGGGACTCGTCGGGTTCCCCTGGTATGGCATTGAAAGAACGGCGTATCTTTTCCACAGTACCCGGCATGGGTCTGACATCAGTTGCGATTATCATGGGTTTGCCATACCGGGCTATCATTTCAACTATATCAGAGACTGACATGCCCCTGCCACTGTGTGATTTGACCAGGTTGCCTTCAAGGTCGAGCATACCAAGTCCTGTGGTGGTGCCCGGGTCGATACCCACGATTAGGGTTTTTCGTTTATTTTTCTTGAGGGCGCGGAACATTAGAGCATCCCGTTCCACGTCCTGTACCTTGACCTGCACGTCCCCCAACTTTGTCTGCTTTATGGGGATACGGCTACGGGGGGCATCAACCAGGAATTCACCTCTCACATATCCTCCGAAACCCTTAACAATGTTTGAAGAATAATTCAGGTCCTGCTCCCTGTTCAGGGTGCGCAGTGTATCTTCTATCTCGCGAGTCTTCTGGCGCACGTGGCCGTGCACTTTTCGTCTGTACCGGTTCTGGCTCCACCCGCCCCGTCCCAGTGAACGGGCACGGCTCACTTTGATAAAGGTCTTATCTTCAAACAACAGCACTTCAGCACCCACATCCATTGATGCCAGAACAGCACAGGTTTCAGCTTCCTGGTTTGGGTCCAACCTATCAAAAGATAAGTTGTGGTTGCGGGCAAGGCTTATTAGAGATTTGGGGTGTTCGCCTCCCGTTACCTGTACCAATCTGGTGCCAGAGGGAAGTTTTCTCATTAAAGCTATGAGGTCACGCCTGCCTGACGTGAGCTCGTGGATGTTATCCACTGCCAGTATATGTGGTCTTTGCTGCCAGATCATTCTTATGATCTTGTGCAGGCTTACCATTCTATGATGTTCAATACCAGAGCCGGTGAGTATTACCACCGCATACCTGGGATGCTGCTTAGCTCCTGGCGAGCCTTTTGCAATATCTATACCGAATATGACTTTGTCTGAGGGCATTTACTTAATTGATATGTTATGCACATATTAGAATAAAAGATTTGAGTGGGGTTGTGCTATTTCCTGATATGCAGGACTGGCACGATGACTATCTTAAAATATTGATTCATTTTATCCAGATAATCACTAATGATGTAGGAAATACAAACGAGGGTGTGTGGTATCCCACACACCGATTCTGTTATGGGTGGAAACAGAATAGTCTGTCCAGTGGTTTTGGGACCTTTCCCGAACATTTGCTACTTGAATGTTCACTTATAATTATGTTCCTTCAGTTAAAAAAAGAATTTAGAGTCAAAAACCAAACAATATTGGTTACTATTCAGCCACTTCACAAACAGTTTATTTTTCAAAAAAAACACCCTAACCGAAAAATCAATATACTTTAACATCAGTTAAATTAATATTTAAATTGAATAAATTTTTCCATTTATCTGAGGGGATTAATATGGAACGTGAAGAGATTCTTGCAGTTTATGAAGCTGGGCCAGAAGCAGTTATCAATCTAATAGAGCAACAAGCTGCAATAATTGCCAAACTTGAAGAACGTGTAAAATCA
>JAUWTY010000058.1 GCA_030614485.1 Methanosarcinales archaeon
ATGAATAGTACGGGTGACGAGTATCTCAAGTTGATGAGTTCTCAATCGCAGCAGAAAGCGATATTGGAGTTGTTTCAAAGCGAGAACGTTGTAAGGAGGGGATATCTAAAATCGATGGGAATTAAATGAAGAAGGTTACGATCAACAAATGGCAGAAATTTTGGACGCGTGCAGCTATACGGTGGTGGTTTTGGTTTTTGGGTGGGAAACTTGGGTGAAAAGATAAAACGACTCGATATGAAATGAAAATTAAAGGAATTAGGCCATATTACGAGAAATGTTGATTCATATATAGGGAAATAATATATATTATCTGTCCCTATATACAAAGCATGGAAAAAGAAACTCTTAAGAAACTTATCATCCAGGCTCAAGAACAGGACGTAACCTTAGTACAAAGAGATGTGGAAATCCATTTATCAGGTAAGATTAACACCATTATCGGGCCTCGAAGAGCTGGAAAAACATTTTTCATGTACCAGATGATGAACCAGCTCAGGAACGAAAATAAAGACCGGCTAATTTACATCAACTTCGAAGATGAAAGGCTTTTTCCAATCCAAAAAGAAGAACTTGACCAAATCTTAGAAGCTTATTACGAGCTGTACCCTGAAAACAAAGGTAAGAAACTCTATGTGTTCTTCGATGAGATACAGGCAGTCCCTTTCTGGGAAACCTTTGTAAGAAGAATCTACGACCAGGAGAATTTGGATATCTGTATTACAGGTTCAAGTTCAAAACTATTAAGCAAGGAGATTGCAACCGCACTGCGTGGAAGGACACTGACATATTCAATATTCCCTTATTCGTTTAAAGAGTTCTTGAAAATCAGGGGTGTATACCTGAAAACTAATTTCGAATACACACCACTCCGCTACAAAATCAAAAAATTACTTTTAGAGTATATTGAGTCAGGTGGGTTCCCGGAAATTGTGGATAAAGACCAGCCCCTAAAGACTAAAATCCTTCAAGAGTATTTTGATCTTATTTTTTACAAAGACCTGGTAGATAGATACCAGATAAGAAGCTTTGTTACAGTAAAAGAGATGCTTCTATATCTTGTGAATAACTTTTCTTCTTATTTTTCAACAAACAAGTATTATAATACCCTGAAATCCCAGGGCAAAAAAATCAGTAAAAACACTTTATTCACATATTTGGCCTGCGCTACCGACATAAACTTTTTATTTATGGTTCCAAAATACGGCAAACTAAAAGAGCAGTTCGCAAACCCAAAAAAAGTCTATGTGATTGATACAGGCTTGATAAATGCCATCTCATTTAAATTCTCACAAAATATCGGAAGATTATATGAAAACGTGGTATTTATAGAACTCAAAAGAAGAGATAGAGACGTATATTACTGGAAAAAAAAGTATGAATGTGATTTTTTGACAAAGAAAGGAGAAAGAGTCAACGAAGCCATACAGGTCTGTTATAAACTGACAGAAGACAATAAAGAAAGAGAGATCAATGGAATAATTGAGGCGATGGATGAGTTCAATCTAAATGAAGGCTTGATAATAACAGGCGACTACGATGGAGAAGAATTCGAAAATGGTAAAAAAATCGTGTATAAGCCATTGTGGAAATGGCTACTGGAATGAACATGGGATCTTAGACTATATTCGTCAATAATGTGTCCCGATGATTTCAGTTCCAATAAGGATTATACCCTACCAAACCATGTATGTTATGAGTGGCTTGAGTATTCAGGGGATATCAAGTCCACGTATGGAGCCCGCAGGGCTTCATATGTGTGCGGCCCGCTACTGGCCAGAGTAGGTGTTGGGCCGATATTGGCCAGAGTAGCTGTCGCCAGAGTAAGGTATTATTCCATTACAGGCTCGGCAAAAACCACAGTACCTGATATGCGTTTTACCTTGGCCTTGACAATTTCCTGTTTGGTTGCGCCGGTAATATAGACAATATACTTGTCCACTTTAGCAATACCGTCGCCCTTAGAACCCACGCTCTCGATTTTGAATTCGTAGACCTCGCCTTCTTCCAGCGCATCTCTCTTTTTCTCCATCGTAGCTTTTCTTTTCCTGACCGGTCGGTGAGCGCCACATGCATCGCATTTTAACATCAATACACGGTCAGTCTTTACCAGTTTGGTATCAGGCCGGCCACATTCAGAGCATTTCACATATTCATCAACATAGGATTCAATCTGCTCGGCAATGGCCTCAACACTGAACTTGCCCTGGAAAACAGCATGTTGTCCGTTAATCTTGGCAGCAGTTCCTAATTCCCTGGTAAGGGACTTCATCAGGTGGTCAGGATCCCTGTTCAGCACATCCGCTATCTGATTGAAGTTCTCAAGAACAGTAGCTTTCCCTTCCGAAAACGTCTTTGGCTCCGGTATTACGAACCTCTCATCAGTAGTCTTAATATCGGGCATTAATTTATATGCCCGGTCCAGATATGCTTCGTATTCACCCATTATTTCACATCAATATGTATTACAGCAAACCTTTATTAATTGATCAGTTCCTGTCCCTCATCAACCACAATCTTTACAGGGGTTGAGAGTTTCATTCCGCACCGCCTGAGTGCATCTTTAGCGGTCAGGAACCCTTCCTTCTCGGTTGAGATAGTAAAAATCTTCTGACCTTTTCTGACCTTTGCCGTAATTCCTACAGCTTTACCGAAAGCCTGGCGCATACCCTGGCTGACCCTGTCAGCACCCGCACCAGTAGCCTGTTTATTCTCCCTTATGACCTGGAATGGGTGTACTCTGAGCTTCATGTGGAAGTTCTGCACTCCCAGCATCTTGACCAGAAGCCGGTTAGCAGTGATCCTGCCCGCTTCCAGTGCACCGTCACGAATCTGGCAAGCTTCGCCAGCTTCCAGTGATAACTTTACAGGGAACTCTGCCTTTAGATTCCCCATATCATGATGTACGATTTTATTCCCTGGCACACCACCCATATATTTCCTTTTGGTGTATGCCCTTCTGCTGTTGTAATTACGAAATGTCTTTGCTGGTCTTTTTCCTGCCATGATGAATGTCCTCTGAATTAAATCTAAGAGTATGAAATTTAGCAATAATATGCGGTTTCCCTTAATAACCTGACGGCTTATAAGCCTTTGGAGACGTGCAGTATTTTGTGTATCGCAGCTGCTGTACCCTTACTAATGCCTGATAACTGTTCCAGTTCAACCAAAGTAGCTGCCCTAATACCATCAACTGAACCAAAATGCCTGAGCAGCATTTCTTTACGTTTTTTTCCCACGCCCGGTATCTCGTCCAGTACCGACGACCTCAGCCGCGAAGACCTGCGGCGGCGGTGGTGCGATATGGCAAACCTGTGGGACTCGTCCCTGATATATTTCAGCATGGTAAGCCCCGGAGAGTCACCAGGCAGTATTAACGGAGTATCACGCCCCGGTATGTAGATACTTTCAAGCTGCTTAGCCAATCCTATGACAGGAATATCCAGGCCCCATTTCTGAAGTGCACCGATGGCCGCACTTAACTGCGTAGGTCCACCATCCACCACAATGAGGTCCGGCGTTTCATCCCTTTTTGTTTCATTCCCCCTATATTCTTCATTCCTCCCGTATCCTTCCTTCTTCTCCCGCCCACCACCGCTGGCAATTCGTGCCAGTCGTCTGGAAATGACTTCTCCCATCATGGCAGGGTCATCAATACCTTCCACGGTCTTGATATTAAAATGTCGGTAATGCTGCTTATCAGGCCTCCCCCCGGTAAACACCACCATGCTGCCTACTGCATCAGTGCCTCCAATATTGGAAATATCAAACGCTTCTACTCGCTGGGGCAGATTTACCAGATCCAGCAGACTTTTAAGTTCAATCAGTGCGCCGTGGCCAGACTTTTCCCTTTTATCATCCTTGAGTAAGCTCATGGTAAGCAGTGACCGGGCGTTCTTGTATGCCATATCCACCAGTTTTTTCTTACGTCCCCTGCCAGGCACTGTAATATCCAACTTCCCGGACGCCGTGTCCTGCAGCCATTCCAGCACGGTATGGTCATCGGGTAGTATATTCAATGAAATATCCGCAGGTACGGGTGCGTCACTGTAATATTGTGTGAGAAATGCACTCATAACTTCCCCTTCATCAGCCCCCCTGGAATAAAGCGTGAACTCTGAGCGGCCCACCAGGCTGCCGTCCCTGATATACAGTACCTGTGCGGCGGCGGTTTTATTGGACACAGCCACAGCCACCACATCCCAATCATCAAACCCGCCCGTTATGTGCTGCCGTGCCGATACTGTATAGTTTAGTGCCTGTAACTGGTCACGTATCACTGCAGCCGATTCGAACTCCTCCCGCACAACATACTGTTGCATCCTTTCATCCAGCTTGTACACCAGTTCTTCATTTCTGCCTTCCAGGAACTGGATAGCATTATCCACATTCATACGGTACCTTTCTTTATCAATCATCCCACTGCATGGGGCATTACACAAACCCATCTGGAAATTTAGACACGCTCTTCCCGAAGTCGTTATCTTCTTTTTACACAGACGAATCTTGAATATCTGGTTGATAAGTTTAAGGGTTTCACGAACTGACCGGGCACTGGTATATGGTCCGAAATACCTGGCACCATCCTGTAGTTTCCTGCGTGTGAGGAATATCCGGGGAAAATCTTCTTTAACTGTTATCTTGATGAACGGATATTGTTTATCATCTTTCAGGCATACATTATAACGTGGCCTATGTTCCTTGATAAGATTGGATTCCAGGATAAGCGCGTCTAATTCAGTGGACGTAACAATATATTCAAGGTCTGAGATGGAGCTGACCAGTGCCTTTGTTTTTACATCCATTTCAGTGCGCCCAAAGTACTGGGAAACCCTTTTTTTAAGGGACAGGGCCTTACCCACATAGATAATATTGTCACCCTTGTCTTTAAATAAATAGACTCCAGGTGAGTCAGGCAAAAGCGCTCGCTTCATCATAATTTAATTATATATGCAGGGATGACAAAAAAACCTTTAATCAATTATGAGGTTTACTGATCCTGCATCTCCTTAAGCCACTCTGGAGTTTCATCTTCCTTTTCTTCATAAAAAAGCCTGTACTGGCATAATGGTTCCCCACTGTCAAACCTGCAGGAATTTATTTCGCATTTAATCGTTTTTCCAGTAGCAATATTGGCAATACCCTCAATTTCCCCTTTCATGAAAGAACATGGCTTTATATCCAGTTCTTTAATGCCCGAACAATCCATTGGTTCAGAGAACGTTACTAAATAACCGTCATCGAATTTTTCAACCGAATGTATGTTTGCCAACAGTTGTTTCTTGTAATATTTCGGCATTGCTTCTGTAAGCAGTTTTTCTCCATCCACATTATAGAACTGCCTCAATGTATTAACAAGATGATGGCTAAACCTGACCCCTGCTTTTTGGTACGTTTCAGAATATATCTCTGGATTCTGCGAAAGAGTGTTCAACATCCTTAACTGATAAATAAAAATGTGCACATAAGACCCGATTTGTTTTTCAATGGGGCCTTCGTTGGACAACGATTCCAGAATTTTTCTTTGCAGTGTACTCTCTATTTCATGCAAACTGCCCGGCGGAACATTGACTATCAAGTAGTCTTCAACTTTGTCACTGAACTCAACATCTTTTACATAACCAATCTCGTAATTACATAACTGATCTCCATGAGTTACGCAACTTGATTCATAGACCCCCATGGATTGCTGGAACAATGCAGAAAATATGCCTGCCAACATCCCGGAAAAGTAGAAACACGAATTGAACCCAATATTGGGTAGGTCCAGGCATTCATTACAGCCCCTGACTTCGTATGTCACACACCTGGAAATTGGATCCAGTGAACGTACTGCACCATATCCTTGCCCCATTTGACGGAAAAGAGGGGCGTAAATATTGCGGTTTAATATCTGCAGTAATTTAATAGCTTTTTCAGGTTCACGTCTGCTAAAATTCTTGAATATGGTCTGGTTCAACTTTTTTTTCTCATTATATTCCGCAACATTTTCCTTTGTGCTATTCAAAGTTGAAAGGTATTCTACCCGCACCATATTTGTATTGTAGAAAAGTATGTAGTCAAGACGTTTTTGGGTCTCGACCGTGTTGATATAATCGCCCAGGTTAGGTCGTGTGGGTGGCAAATCATTATCTATCAGGTGGAACATCTTCTCCCACAGGATCGTTATCGCTGACTTAACGAGAAAACTCATTAGTAGTACATGAATGTTAATAGTTAAAATCGTTTCTTTGTGCAGGAAAGAGTATCATCTTTTTGGATATGAACCGATTATCTTAACCTGATCAGCTAATTTTTCTATACCTTCGAGGGCATCCTTAACAGGAATATCTGTTCGGTGCCCTTCAATATCAATATAGAACAGGTAATCTCCCAGCCCCAACTTGGAAGGTCTGGATTCAATTTTTGTCAGGTTTATATTACGACTGGCAAATTCACCCAACAGGTCAAACAGGCCGCCTGGTCTGTCGTGTCCCAGATGCACTATAATAGATGTCTTGTCATGCCCTGTCGGTGCCGGCATCTGTTTCCCCAGCACAACGAACCTGGTATAGTTCTCTTTATGGTCCTGGATATTGTCTGCAAGTATATCGAGCCCGTAATGCTGAGCAGATTCACGTGAGGCAATGGCAGCCATCTCTGGAAATTCAGAGGTCAGTTTGGCTGCATGGGATGTACTGCCCGTGGTTTGCGTTCTGGCATTTTTGAAATGTGTGCGGATGAACTGGCGACATTGGGCCAAAGCCTGTGGATGGGATAGTATAACCTTAACATCATCCATGCGACCTTTCGATAGCAGGCAGTGACTGACAGGTACAATGATCTCATCAGTAATATTTATGTCATGTTCCTTGAGGGCATCTAATGTAATGCCGACAGACCCTTCAAGTGAGTTTTCAATGGGCACTATTCCGCAGTCCACGCTTCCTTCGAGAACAGACTCAACGACATCTTCCAGGTCATCGAAGTACTTGAGCTGTGCATTTATGTCAAGCTGGTTGGCGGCTTTTTGTGAGTAAGTCCCCTCCGGCCCAAGTAGTCCGATTAACATACCC
>JAUWTY010000074.1 GCA_030614485.1 Methanosarcinales archaeon
ATGTACGGTCTGCCTGACAGGAGCAAAGATGATATTGATGACATTATCAATGACCTTGCATCAGGTGACCAGCCCGGTGTCTTATTGTTCGACTATGATAAGGTCGGTGAACTGGCTCCAAAACTTGTCATGAAGATGGCACCGATACGCAAAGAAAAAGGTATTACTGCCCTGCCCAGTGATGATGAGTTCAAAAAACTTGCATCAAGCTGCACCCAGTGCGGTGCATGTGTGATAAGCTGCCCACAGGGACTTGAAATTGATAAAGCAATGGAGGCCGCAGCAGGAGGCGACCTGACACTGTTCGAGGAATTGCATGATAAATGTATAGGCTGCGGACGGTGCGAATTTGAATGTCCCAAGGACATTCCAGTACTAAATGTGATAGAAAAAGCTTCCCAGAGGGTCATCCGTGAAGAGAAAGGAAAGCTCAGAACCGGCCGGGGCCAGGTAGGGGACCCAGAGATAAGGGAAGAAGGTGTCAACCTTGTGATGGGAACCACTCCCGGTATAGTAGCCATCATTGGCTGCCCTAATTATCCGGACGGCAGCCGTGATGTATATGAGGTTGCCGAGGAGATGCTGCAGCGGAATTATATCGTTGTTACATCAGGCTGCAGTGCCATGGATATTGGCATGTTCAAAGATGACGAAGGTAAGACCTTGTATGAGCGATATGGAGGAGGTTTCCTCAAAGGCAACCTGCTAAATACCGGTTCATGTGTTTCAAACGCCCACATAACAGCCACCACTATCAAGGTAGCTGCCATATTTGCCGGGCGTGATATTAGCGGCAACTTTGAAGAGATTGCAGATTATGTAATGAACAGGATAGGTGCCGTGGGTCTGGCATGGGGTGGATTTACCCAGAAGGCACTTTCCATCGGTACGGGCTGTAACCGTCTTGGTATACCTGTAGTGTTGGGACCTCACGGACCTAAATACAGGCGGGCATACCCGGGCAAGGCTTATGATAAGGATAAGTGGAACATATTGGATGCAAGGGACGGTTCAGTGCATAATGTCGAACCTGCACCCGAACATCTGTTGATATCAGCTGAAAATAAAGCAGAGCTCATGCCCTTGCTGGCTAAACTTTGCTTCAGGCCGGGTGACAATAACCTTGGACGTATGATCAAGCTGACCCATTACATCGAACTGAGCGAGAAGTACCTGGGCGTACTGCCTGATGACTGGCACATTTATGTGAGAAGTGAAACTGACCTGCCCCTGGCAAAGAGGGAGAAGCTGCTCAAGATACTGGAAGAAGAACATGGATGGAAGATCGACTGGAACAAAAAGAAGATTCTTGAAGGTCCTGCCAGGAAGGTTGATATATCCTTCCAGCCCACAAATGTACCCAGGCTGTGCAAGGGGGCGAGCGAATAATGGCAGCAAAAGAACTGGATACCACCAAAAATGCAGTACCCTTTGACAAGGCTAATATTCCCGGACCAAAGATGGCAAAAGCCGTTAAAGCAGAAGTGGCAGGTAAGTTAATTTCAAAGGCAAAGCGTCCGCTGCTCATCGTAGGGACAGCAGGTGGTGATGATGGTGTTATTGAAATTGTCAAGACCATGGCTGAAAAAGGCATCCCTGTGGCTGCCACAGGAAGTAGCTTGAAACGGTTGAAAGAAGAAGGCATTGATGCCAAATACGTGAACCTGCACGCATTGGTCTCATACCTGCAAGACACTGACTGGAAAGGATTTGATGGTAAAGGTGGCTATGATACAACCATATTCCTCGGGCATACGTACTACTATGCCAGCCAGTTGATATCTACCTTGAAGAATTTTACAAAAATCAAGGTAATCTCTATTGACAGGCACTATCATCCAAATGCCCAACAATCTTTCGGCAACCTTAAACCGGACGATTTTTTAAAGGCACTGGACATAGTTGTAGCACAATTATAATAAATTGCAATGAATTGCTGGCAAGAATGATCTACTATATACAAAAAATCGTGAGGATATACAATGGCAGATGAATTCCCGTTTGAGATATCCCCTATGTTCGAAGGGGAAAGAGTCCGTAAGGATGATATGTATGTTGAAATGGCTGGTCCGAAATCTAAAGGGTTCGAACTGGTAAATGCTGTGGAACTGGACGAGATAGAGGACGGTAAATTCACACTTATCGGCCCCGACCTCTCTGAAATGGAAGAGGGCGGACGTTATCCACTGGCTATGATATACCGCATTGCAGGAGAACTGGTTGAACCTGACCTTGAGGCGATTGTTGAGAGGCGGAATCATGATTTCCAGAATTACATCCAGGGTCTCATGCACCTGAACCAGCGGTATGATGTATGGATCCGGATCAATAAGGATGCCATTGCAAAAGGTCTTAATTCTTTAGAACATGTTGCAAAGGCTTCCATGATGCTCTTCAAGAATGAACTGACGTTTATTGAGAAGATAGAGGCCATATACATCACTGACCTGGAAAAGGTAGAAGAAGAACTGGCAAAAGCAATGGAAATATATGCTGCCAGGGACGAACGGACACGCAACCTGCACGATGAAGACGTAGAAGAGTTTTACGGTTGTTCCCTGTGCCAGAGTTTTGCACCCACCAGTGTATGTGTGATTACCCCTGACCGTATTGCATTATGCGGAGCCATCAACTGGTTTGATGGGCGGGCGGCTGCAAAGGTGGACCCCGAAGGGCCGCAGTTCGCTATCAAGAAGGGTGAATGCCTGGATGAGTTAAGTGGGGAATATTCCGGTGTCAATGAAGTCGCCCAGAAACTCTCTGGCGGCGAGTATAACAGGATAAAGATACACAGTTTCTTTGAGTTCCCACACACTTCATGCGGCTGCTTTGAAGTCGTCGGATTCTTCATACCGGAAGTGGATGGTATTGGTTGGGTTGACAGGGACTTTACCGGGAATGCTCCTAACGGACTGGCATTTAGTACCATGGCTGGCCAGACTGGCGGTGGTAAGCAGGTTATGGGATTCCTTGGTGTAGGTATCAATTATTTCCGTTCACCCAAGTTCATACAGTCGGACGGCGGTTGGAACCGGGTGGTCTGGATGCCAAAGCATCTCAAGGACAAAGTGCTTGAAGATATCCCGGCAGATATTGTGGACAAGGTGGCTACTGAAGAAGATGCCCAGGATATTGATACGCTCAAGAAGTTCCTTACTGAAAAAGGACATCCTATCGTTGAGAGATGGAGCACTGAGGAAGAAGAACCTGCTGAAGATGAGTCAGTAGCTGAGACCCGTGCTATCGGTATGCCCCAGGTCGGCATGCCTGCATTTGACCCGTCAATGCTGCAAAACCTTCCACCAATGACCGGTGGCGGCGGCGGTGTGAAGATAACCCTGAAAAATGCAAAGATCTCTATTGATAAGATTATACTGAGCAATAAGGAATAATTGTTTGAGGTAAAGATTGAAAGTTATTGCGATTACCGGTAAAGGGGGTACTGGCAAGACTGCTGTGACTGCCATGTTTATCCGTTCACTTGTGAATAGGGATAAGACCATTCTTGCCATTGATGCTGACCCTGACACGAACCTGCCAGAGGTTCTGGGTGATGAGGTAGAGGAAACTGTGGGCGACCAGCGCGAGTTTTTGATGGAAGAAAGGGACAATCTACCGCCGGATACTGATAAAGAACGGTTGCTGGAATCTAAAATATACAGTGTACTTGCCGAACAGCATGGATATGACCTTTTGGTAATGGGCCGGCCTGAAGGGACTGGATGTTACTGTTTTGCCAATAATATGCTGCGCAGTATCATGGACAGGATAGTGAAGAATTATGACCTGACCATTATTGATACTGCTGCCGGCCTGGAACATCTGAGCCGGGGCATTATCAGGGACGTGGACGAACTTGTGGTGGTAACCGATGGTTCAAGGCGGGGTCTCATGACTGCTGAGCGGATACGGGACCTTGTGAAGGAACTGGACCTGAAGATAAGGAAGATGCATGTGATACTCAATATGGTGACACCGCAAAACCGTGAGCGTCTTAATGAATATGCGCAGGAGCTGGGACTGGAGGTTGCGGGTATGGTACCATTTGACGAGGAAATTGCCCAATTCGACCTGGATGGCAGGCCTCTGATTGAACTGCCTGATACATCGTCTGCGGCGGTTGAGATGGAAAACATTATAATGAAATTAGGAATTTAACAAAACAGATTTTCAATAATAAATGAAGTATGCAATGAAATAAGGTGGAATCACTATGTCAAAAAAGATCAAATTATCTGAACTGGGCAGCCTGTTCAATGGTATGGACGTGGAAGCCCTTGAAGGTGTAACCATTGAAGGCGACATTGACCTGGAGATGGATGCAAGTGGCGGGCTCAATCCACAACTGGCATATGCGTTGGGACATGAAACAGCCCGGATAGCCCGGCACTTGACAAACATATCACAGTTCATGCGATGAAATAAGGTGGAATCACTATGTCAAAAAAGATCAAATTATCTGAACTGGGCAGCCTGTTCAATGATATGGACGTGGAAGCCCTTGAAGGTGTAACCATTGAAGGCGACATTGACCTGGAGATGGATGCCAGTGGCGGGCTCAATCCACAACTGGCATATATGCTGGGACATGAAACTGCGCAGATTGCCCAGCACCTGATAAACATATCACGATTATTGGGTTATCCTGTGGACCAGTTGTTCGGCTCAATGGCCCAGGCGGCAGTTCCCGGTGTTGCCAGACCACAGGAACTGTTGAGGTCTAAATTTGAAGTGGCCAGGATGGATGAGTGGAAGAACCCTATCCAGGAAGTTGTCCTGGGCGCAACATCAGCAGATGGCGGAAGCAGGGGAAGAACTATCACCCTGGGAGGGGAGAATGCGCTGCCTTATTATTTTGATAGTCCAATGCCTCACCGCAATTACGTTACCATGGATGTTTTTGATATGCCCATTGGGATGGCAAAGGCTGTCAAGGTCAATTATGAAGATGTAATTGAAAGTCCGGCCGAATGGGCCAAAAAGGTGGTCAAGGACTTCAATGCAGACATGGTGACCATTCACCTAATCAGTACAGACCCGAACATCAAGGATACATCAGCCAAAGAGGCTGCTGAGACCGTTGCCGACGTACTACAGGCAGTGGATGTACCCATAGTTATAGGCGGCAGCGGCAATCCTGACAAGGACCCTGAGGTTCTGGAAAAGGCGGCCGAAGTGGCTGAAGGTGAACGGGTACTGCTGGCCAGTGCCAGTTTGAACCTGGACTATGAGCGCATTGCAAAAGCTGCAAACCAGTACGGTCATGTAGTGCTGTCATGGACACAGCTTGAAATTAATGCACAAAAGGAACTTAATCGCAAACTCATGAAGCAGTGTGATGTCAAACGTGAGGATATTATCATGGACCCGACCACTGCGGCACTGGGATACGGCCTGGATTATGCTTATTCCAATATGGAACGCATCCGCTTGGCAGGGCTTAACGGGGATGAAGAACTGTCCTTCCCGATGAGTAGCGGGACCACTAATGCCTGGGGTGCCAGGGAATCCTGGATGGTCAAGTCGCCCCTGAAAGAGGACAGCGACTGGGGACCCAGGGAATATAGGGGTCCCATATGGGAGATTGTGACCGGACTGGCCCTTGCACTTGCAGGGAATGACCTGTTCATGATGATGCATCCTGGTTCTGTGGCTGTGCTAAAAGAGATTACCCAGAGTCTGCACGGTTCTCTTGAAAGGGATGCAGTGGATATATCCAACTGGGTCACGGCGGAGGTGTGATAATGAAAATTAACAGCCCTCTTGAAGTTTACAAGTACCTGCCCCAGACCAATTGTGGTGAGTGCGGCGAGGCTACATGTATGGCATTTGGTTCCCATGTCATTGACCGTTCATTGAAACTTGAGGATTGTACACCATTGCTTGAGGACAAGTACAAGAAAAAGTACTTAGAACTCAGTGAACTGATGGCTCCTGAAATTAGGGAGGTAACTATCGGTGTAGGTGAGCAAGCCGCGACCGTGGGCGGCGATGATGTGTTGTACCGGCATCAATTGACATTCTTTGACCAACCAGCATTTGCCCTTGATGTTTGGGATACCATGCCAGAGGCTGAACTGGTGGAAAGGGTTACTTTTATCAGGGATTTCAAGAAATTCTATGTGGGACGGTTTTTGAGACTGGACATGATTGCGGTGCGTTCTACTTCGGGCGACCCGGGCAAGTTCAGGGACGCGGTCTCAAAAGTGATGGAGAATACAGAACTACC
>JAUWTY010000056.1 GCA_030614485.1 Methanosarcinales archaeon
CCATATCCGTCGGCTGTTGCTGATTATGCACCATACGCATCAGGACACCTGATTGGAACGCTTCAATTGATGTTGTTCACGTATGCAGGTTTTCTGTTGTTGAAAAATAAACTCCATCCGGAAAATACTATCAGTCTTGATACTGATTGGTTCTACCGCAAAGGTAGTGTACTTTTTACATGGTTCATCAACAATCCACTTGCAAGAGGTGCGCAGTGGCCTGCTGATGCAGCGATCGTAGTTAAGAACTTTGCCGCATGGTTCAGCAAGAATCCGGCCGAAGCGCTTGGTATTATCATTGATAGGGTCTGCCTTATAGTATTGAATTTATCTCAGGGTAAATCTATAGCGGCTCAGAACGCAGAAGATATGATCGATGATCGCCGGAAAAATTATCCGGGAGAACCCGTGCGTAGAGACCCGATAGGAGTTTCGGTGCTGCTCGGGACGCTATTTTTATTTGCATATCTGATATATGTGGAAATTCGTTATATTTCAATCTATGCAGTGATCGCTCTTGTGCTGATTGCTGTGTTTACAGGCATCGGTATGAGGATCAGGGAAATGATGCGGATTGCGGGGTGATGAAAAAAGCATGTCCTAAGGGGTTCTATAAGTTTATCAAAGCTTTGCAGTACACAATATTTGGTGCTTGGATGCTTGGTTTTACAATCATTGAGAAAAACCTTTACATCACCCCGGATTGCGCTATAGCATAAGAACCAATTAGTATGTTGTGTTTATTTATAGGCTGGCTGCCAATAAAGAATTATATATATATTCGTATTTTCAAGGAGATTACATGGTCAAATGGGTTGTCGTACCACTGAGTGATAGGGAATATCAAGTACTTGGGAAGATTGACGAACTTGAAGGACCTGCCCCCCTGAAACTGCGTGAACTTTTGCGGGCATATCTTCAAAATACGCCTCGGTTCAAAGCTGATTACCATATTATCCATCTGGAAGAGAAAAAAGACTTCCTGTTGACAGTACTGGAAGACATCTGGAAGGAATATGAATTATCCTATCCTCCTCTGGAGAAATGGGACCAGGAAACAGCTGAGACTGTGCGTGAGAACCTAATGGAGATAAATGCTATCCGACCCGTGGGTTCATTCAATATTGCCCTTACCGGTGTGTTAAAAAAACCGTGGTTATCAGCGTACAATAGTGTGAGCGAGGTTTTTGGGGACATTGATGAGTTCAGCCAGGCCTGCATAGCCACCATATATGTGCTGGATTTCCTGTCCCGGGGCACATTTGAACCGAAACTGCTAAAGGATTCTACTATATATTTGAATGAAATTTACCTGTTCACGTATGCTGTGGCAAAGAGAAAAGCACATGAATTCCAAAAGTCCCATAAAATAAATCCTGAGTGTTCAGTCCTTCCGAGCCACTAGCTTGTGGCTTGAATGGATACTTTTAATATCGGTTTTACCCGTTACCTGGATATTGCCTTTGCACTCGGCACTCCTGGCAAAGACCATGGGTCTTATGAACATATCGCCGCCGGCATAGGCTAATCCACCTACATTGACTCTATCCAGCAGCGTGAGGTCACCTGTTACTTTAATGTTACCTCCTATATTGGAGTCGGCACTGATTACTGCTGTTTCTGCGGTAATGTTTCCTTTGACATTTGACCCCTTACCCAGGTCAAGAGTGCCTTTTACCACCAGGTCTCCCCAGAAGCTGGAACCTGCACCAACGATGGCATTTCCTGGCAGGATAACGTCATTTTCGAAAAAAGAACGTTTTTTTATTATTAAAGTCTCAGATGCCGGATGTCTTTTTATGAACTTTGTGTCCATGGTAACCACAATATATAATAATTCAATAACATTATGTTTAACTACTTTGAATAAACTTAAACTTTTTGAAAAATTAGCATTACCTTAAAATACGGAGATGTGCAGATATGACACTTCAAATTGGCAGGATAATTCGGGCTGGTACCACCAGTGATGCATGGTACCGCGGGCTTAACATGATATGGAATCACGGGCATGAGGTCACTGACGAGCGAGAAAGCCGGATACGGGAGTACCTTAACCTTATGATAGTAATACAGGACCCATATACTGACAGGATACCAGCTGATATTTCATGGAATGAGGAGCGGCTTGAGGAATATGCCAAGCAGTTGATTACAGGGGAGAATGTGCAGGATTTTGAGTATACCTATGGGCAACGGCTGCGTAACTGGAATGATGAGGTTGACCAGATAGCTTATGTGATAGATAAACTGAAAAGTAATCCTACCAGCCGCAGGGCGACGGCGGTTACCTGGATTCCAACTGTTGACACTGTTGTGGATGAGGTGCCCTGCATGATTATTGATGATTTCAAGATTCGGGGCGGGAAGGTTAACCTGACCACGCTGTTTCGGAGTCATGATTTTGCTGGGGCGTATCCGGCCAACTTATATGGATTGTCCAGGTTGCTGGAGTATGTTGCCGGTGAGGTTGGTGTTGAGCCGGGTATGATAACCACTATCAGTGCCAGTGCCCATATCTACGAGCATGACTGGGATATGGTTGAAGGGATTCTGTGATGCAGAGTTTCGGGGAAATGCTTACCTGGCGAGTTTCTTGTCCATACAAAGCCATACTTTTTGTGAATGAAAAATGTTATTAGGGGTCAGATATACCCCAGTAACAGTTTAGTTAGATGTTCAAATGTTTAAATGAATTATTGGTGATAATTATGTGTGCAGCAAGTTCGGATGAAGTTAAGAAGATAAAGAGGAAATGTGTGGTCCTTAATGTAATAGAAGGAAAAGCATG
Organism: Methanosarcinales archaeon; assembly: GCA_030614485.1. Taxonomy (GTDB): domain Archaea; phylum Halobacteriota; class Methanosarcinia; order Methanosarcinales; family Methanocomedenaceae; genus Methanocomedens_B. The sequence continues at coordinate 2,792 of JAUWTY010000056.1, forward strand.
GCGGAACGTTGTGGTCCAGGACCTGAAAACAAAGGACAAATATATGTTTGGCAAGGTGAAACTGGCACCGCCGGAGATTAATATTAATGATGAACTGTTTATTGGGTATGAGGAGTTGCCCTATGACCTGCCTGATGGTTGCAGTAAGATAATTTTGATGGCACTGGATGGCTTGATGCTGGATTGGGTCATGATAACCCCGCCGTGATGGCAGCGGGAAATAAGTATTTTATATGAGGTTTTGTTCTTTCAGGCTCAGGAACCTGCCGTCACCGACTATGATGTGGTCGTAGAGTTCGATACCCACCACACGCCCAGTCTCGACAAGTTTGCGTGTGATGTCAATATCGCTCTGGCTGGGTGCGGGGTCGCCGCTGGGGTGGTTGTGGGCCACGATGATGGCCGCAGCGCTTTCCTGGATTGCGGTCTTGAACACTTCGCGAGGGTGGACGATGTTGGCGTTGAGACTGCCCACGGATACGGTCTCCTCGCACAGGAGCCGGTTCTTGGTGTCCAGGTGCAGGGCGATGAATGATTCTTTTTTCTGCTCGCGCAGTTTGGGATAGAGGAAACGGTAGGCGGCCTCGGGGCTGCTGATACGGGGGCGCTCTTCTTCGGTGAAGGTCTCAAGCCTGCGGGCCAGCTCGAACATGGCGGTCATCTCAGCAGCTTTGGCGGCTCCTACACCGCGTATTTCCTGCAGTTTGGTGGGGGAGGTGCGGCTGAGCTGCTGTATGTTGTAGGTTGAGAGGATACGGCTGCACAGGTTCAGGACATTCTCGCCCCTGGTGCCGGTGCGCAGGATGATGGCAAGTAGTTCGGAGTCTGAGAGTGCGGACGGGCCGTTTTTCAGGAGGCGTTCTCGGGGGCGGTCCTGTGGTTGGAGGTCCTGGATGCGGATGTGGTATTCAGACATGTGGGATGCTGTAGAAATTTTTAGGTATTTAAGGTATGTGATTTTAGGCGGTGACGTCGTAATCGATTTGGGGAAGCAAATAATCCTCAACCGGGATGGTATAGGAAATATGTGCGATGGGATAGGTATTGGGAGGACACCATAATCAAGAAAAAAAGTGAATGAAATTTAGGACATATGCACCTATAAAGTAAACTAAATACAAAACATCAATCAAACTTATATAAAAATACACCATTTTCACAATATATGCCCACACCAACTAAATGGGATACACTATTGTACTTAAGCTTCACAGAAGGTGCCACCTTTACCGAACTTTCAGATACATTGAGGCACAACATCCTTTTTGAGAACTTGAACAACCGGATGCTCTATAAACGGGTGCACGAACTAATTAATGCAGGACTCGTTATCAGGAAAAGGCAGTCCACCAGAAAAAAGACCATCTACTGCCTAAACCACGGCACCCCATCTTTTAATAATTTCATGGCATTCCTGCTATGGTCAAGGAAAGAAGGTCTTGACTATAACAATTTACTCACTAAATGGGCACAGGACATCTTACTTACCCTTATCGAACATGGCCCAACAAGTCTCAAAACACTGCATGAACATACCGGTATTTCAAAAAGCAGCCTCACAAAATACATCAAAATACTTAATGAGAACAGGTTTGTGAGGACATTAAAACGAAAACCCCTTTGTATCGATATCAACCTGAATGATCGTACCCTGTTTTACCTCACACTATTGCAGCTTTCCCCTTCACTTGGAAAAATGACCGGAAAATACCGTGAACTGATCCAGGAAATTGATATCATAAAAGAGGGGATAAAAGATTCAGATGAGCTTTTGGAACTGATCCATTGAAAACCCATTCAGATTGGGATTATTTAAGCGACAGTTTTGAACTGTCAATCGGCACTGACCCGTTGGTTGAAGATACTGACTTTGATGGGGTCGATGATTGGAGTGAATGGGATAATCCGGATTTTGATCCCCTGGTCTATGAGATGCATTACAGTTATTTTGAGATAGGTCGTGAATTAGTATTGGGAGCGTTCTGCGGTGAATGGTTGGCGGATGAACATGACAGTGTTTACTATATGGCTGGCTGGATGCTTAGCGGTTTTTATGGACTTGGAGATATCAGGGATATTGGTGCATCGATCTACCGCCTTGATGGGCTCGGTATCTTATTCAATGCATTCTCATTGTTACCTTTCTTGGGTGATGTTAAAAAAGTATCTGCAACAGTCACCAAGTTTGCTGCAAAAAATCCCCACATGATTTTCAGTATAGCTGTATTTAGTGTAAAACATGTCGATGATTCCATTGGAATGGTTAAAAGTGCAATCGGAAAAGATACTGTTGAATATTTGGTCAAAAAAGGATATTCTGAGGATATAATTGTTGTATTTTACAAAAAAGGACTTGACCTGGCAAAATTCGATGAAATACTCACAAACCACAAAATATACGAGAGTTCCCCGGAATTTGCACTATTCTTAAAGACGCAGATAAAAGGCGGCGAAATATTGTCAAAAAGGGTTACCTTTGATGCAAAGAAGATCATTGCAGCAGAGAAGGCAGGAGATACTAGAAGGTTATCAGGTTATTTAGCTAATATCAAGGGTGCTTATGCTGAAGACCTCGCCAAGCGGGATTTAGTAACAGATGGAATTGATGTCATAAAAGATATATCTCATGTCAATGCCGGTGGACCAGATATGGCTTTAAGGAGTGCTCACTTTGATGATGTAGTGGAGACTAAATTTGTCCAGAGTCTGACGGTGTCTAAGTTAAAAAATTATGTTATTCGTAACGATATTACTGGAGAATATGTGTTAAATGCTAAATATATAGGTATGCACCTTGGAGGCGAGTTTTTTACAAATTCACAAAATCAAAAGCGATTTGTTCTCTATCTTAATGGACCACAAAGTGCAGATATAATGAAAAATTTAAAACAAAAACTGCCAGAAAGAGTACCTTTTAAATATACAAGTACAGATCCAAAAACACAAGGTCAGATATTTGAAGGAACATTTGAAATCGTTATTAAAGCAGTTAATAAATAGGTGATTTAATGCCAATCGATAATAAATTCATTCAATACATAAAAAAGGAAATGGATTCAAAAGATATACGTGAAGACAGATTAGCAATCATGTATAAATGTCTTGGTGAAGAAACTAAAGCAAAAGAATTATTTTATTATCTTGCAGGAATCAATTTTCCCGAATCCAGATTTTGGGGTTTAAGTGAAGAAAATAAAGATGATATTGATTTATTAATTCAAACTGGGGAGTTGCTAACGATAAATGGAATTCGATTCAATCTCGCACAAACCAATCCCCAAAAAGCGACCCAACTCTTCGAATGGGCGGCTGAGAACTGCCACCTGCCAGATGAATTCATTGCAGCTGCAATTAAATTTAAGAATTATGATAATATCGCTGCAGGCCACCTTTGGCGAGGTTATGCCCTGTTGAACCTGGGGAAATATGAAGAAGCTTATGAACTTCTTATCCAGGTAATTCCTTACCTGAACAAATACAAGAAACAGGGCATCGAAATGTGGAGAATATTTGAATATGCCCTAGCCATTGCCTTGGTTCCCTTATGCGAATACAAATTAAACCCCACACAAGAGAACTTGCAAGAGGCTCAAAAAGGCATTGAAGACAGTATTAAGAGCCTGAGAGAATACAAATTTAAGCTGGAAGGATACCTCTACTATTTCCATTTGAAAGAAACATTTCCCGAAGTCTACAACACTGAAATAGCAGAAGCTCCTGCTAAGAAATCACCAAAGAAAAAAACCATCAAGAAGCTGGACCTGCCGCCCGGTGAAAGTGATACCGAAGGATCAGTTATTGTTTTTGACATTAAGGGCGGCTACCTTGATATCTTCGGGACCAACAACGAGCTTGAAGAGTATGTGGAAAGGGTGGAAGAGATGGGCGAATATCCTGTTTTGGCAAGTCTCATGGAAATATATGCTATGGAAGGGCAGGAAGAGCCGGAGCCTATAATCGAGGAGTGCGAAAGGCTGCTTGCAAGTCCTGATGCTGATAAATTTGTGAAGCAGAAGACGAAAATTCTGCTTGACGCTGCACTGGATGCAAAGAGTGAGGGTGGCACGATTATGCTCTATTTTGATGATGAAGTTTGATCTGTAATAGCTATATGAATGCAATCGACGGCGGCGAGTCCACTATATACCCGCCCATCGATATTGATAATGAAGGCGAGGTCGGGTCAGGGAAGCAGACCGACCTCGATGGCGGTGGGGAGAGGGGGAATGGGCGAGGGGAGCTATTGGGGGACGCCGCCGGGTTGTTAATAGTACTCACTTTCCGCAGGTATCTGCAAATTTCAAATAATTTTTCCTGATAGTGGTTTTACATATTTCTAA
>JAUWTY010000072.1 GCA_030614485.1 Methanosarcinales archaeon
AACCGTAAGAAAGCAGATAGAAGACATGCGCAAAGAGGAACGGTGCTGATGATCAGGATTCTGATCGACACCATGCACATAGCTGATATCCTGATAGACGACTCATATATTGAGCTTGCTAAAGCATTGCAGAATAAAAAAATAACAGGCCTGGTCTCAGTAGTCACTCTTACAGAATTAATAAAAATTCGTGGTAAGAAAGATAATAAGCGGATGCACAGCGATCTCAACAATCTTATCGCCTCCAACCTGGTTTTTGTGGACGTAAGCGACACGATCGCCATACGTGCCGGCGAATTGCGCCTGAAATATGACATTCCCACTATTGATTCAATCATTGCAGCCACAGGCATAGTCAATAATGTTAAGCACATTCTAACAGACGATAATCACTTCAAACCGCTGAAAAACATAATCAAACCTATTGATTTGAAAAAAGCTCTCAAACTTGCTTTAAAATAAAGAATATGATGTACAAGTTTCCCCACCTGCATGGGAATGAACCGCCCCATAATGAATAAAAGGTGAAGGATAAAAGGGCGTGAAATACCCATCGCTGCACCACCCCCGGGTGCATTACAAAATAGTTAAGTATGCTACATCCAGTCATAAAGGCTGAATGGATCAAGTGAAAGGTTTTGACCTTGCCCGCACCGGAGTGACTGATAAACAGTACATCCTGGGCAGGCGTGATAAGGGCTCGCAGCAGGGTGTGCTCAGGGTGGGCAGGTATCTTGCCATTGACGGCTCGACCGGTTCTGATGTTTATATGGACTGCCTGGGACCCCATGCCGTGTTGATATGCGGCAAACGTGGGTACGGCAAGTCATACACCATGGGCACGCTTGTTGAAGAGCTGGCACAGCAGCAGCCTCCTGTGTCAGATAACATTGCTTCAGTAATAATCGATAGTATGGGTATCTTCTGGACTATTGGGTATGCCAATACAAAAGAAGAGCAGATGTTATCCAGCTGGAACCTTAAGCCAAAGGCACAGGATGTACAGGTTTTCGTTCCAGGAAATAACCTGGAGGCATATCGCACAATGGGAATCAATGCCACCTCCCTGTCTATTCCCACCAGTGACCTGTTTGGTTCAGACTGGTGCTCCCTGTTTGACGTGAGTCCAGTCCATCCCCTTGGCATACTGATTAGCAGGACTGTGCAGCAGTTGAAAGAAGATGTCGGCGCGTTCTCTTTAGAGGATATTCTGGAGCGAATCCAAAACGATGTCCATGCAGACAGTGATACAAAACAGGCAGTATTTAACTACCTTAGCGCTGCCATTGGGTGGGGAATATTTAAAGAGGAAGGCTCAGGCATCCATAATATCATCAGGCCAGGCAGGACAGCAGTGATTGACATCAGCAGTTTACCTGATACAGCGGTCCGGTCGATGGTGGTTGGAATACTTGCAAGGCGTATCTACCAGGAACGACTTCCAGCCCGCAGGCAGTATGAAATTAACAGCATCACAGGCGAACAGGTGACCACCATGCCCATGGTCTGGATGTTTATAGATGAGGCACACCTGTTCATACCGCGGGACGGGGGCAGCCTGGCAGGGGATGTGCTGGTTAACGAATGGCTCAGACAGGGCAGGCAGCCGGGCTTATCCCTGGTGCTGGCCACACAGCAGCCATCTGCACTTGACCCCATCGTGCTGAGCCAGAGCGACATCATTGTATGCCACCGCCTCACGTCGCAGGAGGATATCAGTGCGCTGGAGACGGTACGGCCAACCTATATGAGGCAGGGAATTGCAGATTCTATTCGCAAGATGGGGAAAGGTAAAGGTGTGGCGTTTATTGTTGACGATACTTCGGAAGCGTCCCATGTGGTGCAGATGCGCCCCAGATTGAGCTGGCACGGTGGCGATGAGCCAAGTTCACTGGGAACTAATAATAAATAGACGTAATAAAATGATTAGTGGTTATGGGAAATCATAAACTTATGCAGTTGCTGTTCGCCCCTTTATCTCATATAATAGAGATTGGGGTTCAGTAACATTATCTGATGCGTCCAGCATCTCAATTGACACAATCTTATTATCTTTGCCATAATCGATTATTAGCCCTTCACTAATTTCATCACTTTCTTTGATAGGCATTTCCCTAAATATCATGGTCAGAATATCAGTATCAGGGTCGTAGATCACTTTCATTGGTCATCACCTTTTCACTTCATCATCGCTTTATTCTGATGCCGCCCTGAATCTTTCCACCACAAAATCCCTATCTAGCGAAACCAAAAAGTATCCCAGCCGCGGTCCACTCTTGGTGCCGAGTATGGCCTGGTAGATGGTCTGGAATAGCTTTTTAGGGTTCATTCCCAGTTCCTTAGCCGTGTTATATATACCGTCATGGATGGCCTGTCCCTCTTCGTAAGCGGGCATCCTCTCAGCCAGCAGACGCATTGCATGGCGTTGCTCCTCATTGAAATTGCGCACTTCAGGCGGCAGCTGGTCATTGACCTTGAACTTCAACATCGGGGGTGCAAAGAATTCCAGCCATTTCTCAACATTATCAGCCCGTTGCTGAATTATTTCAGGTTTGGATACATCATACCCACCCCGCTCCAGTACAGTGAGCAGGTAATCAAAACTGTGGTCTGCGATCTGCACCGCAGTGACCATGTGCTTAAAAGGTATCTTTGTGGATGTTCCACCGGCCTGGGATAACTGGTATGCCCTCATATCCAGTTTTTCGTCCAGATTGTCGTATTCATCAATGAGATTTAACAGTGGCAGCCCGGGGTCGAATTCGATATGCTTTTCCGGCTTTGTCCTGATGATGAGGTATCGTAATACTTCTGGCGGTACCACATCCAGCATGTCGCTAATGGATACCGTCACGCCTGTAGATGATGACATAGCACCCTGGCCCTTTAGCATGATCCATTCGTAGACAATAGGGTGAGGGGCAGGGTAATCGAATACCTCACTCGAAATGCGCTCCCCAGTGGCGAAGGAACCCCCGGCAGATGCATGGTCCTTACCGAAAGGTTCAATGGTAACACCCAGGATTGGCCACCGGGCAGGCCAGTCCACCCGCCAGGTCAGTTTCCCGCCACCTTGCATGGAAACGGTGCCTGTGGAACCGCATGAACATGAGTAGTCCACTGTCCCGGCATCAATGTCAAAGCCAGTGACCTTGGTGGTGGTGAGTTTACCGCATTCATTGCAGATGGGGTTGAACGGGTTCCATTCAGGCTCCAGGGTACGGCCTGCCACTTCTTCGATGATATGTGCAATTTCATCTCTCTTGACAAGAGCGGTCTTGATTGCATCCACATAGTCCCCCTGCTTGTAGAGTTCATCAGCCCTGCGGATTTCGGGATGTATATCCAGTTTTTTAAGTGAATTGAGGAATGGTTCCAGGAAGTGTTCGGCATAATTGGGATGAGCGCCGCAAGGGCATGGTATCTCGGACAGGGGCCTGCCTACATGTTCTTCATAGCTGTCATCAAGGAACGGGTAGACCTTGCGCAGCGGGTCATAAGTATCTGCAATGTAAATGAGGTTGGCATCAGCTCCCACATCCTTCAAGGCGCGGTAGACGGCGTCTGCTGTCAGCACTTCACGCATGTTGCCAATATGTATATTGCCTGAGGGGGTTATGCCTGAAGCTACGGTATGCTTACTGCCTTTCTTTAGTGCCTCGGTGGCCACCACATCTGCCCAGTGTATAGTCTCTGCCATGCTGTCTCACTTCGGAAGTGGTAGATGTATTGAGCAATATTAAATGTTTAGTATGATGAGCCCTAAATTGAATTGGGGGTGCAATCATGCTACTGGAAAACCTGAAGTCCCAACTTGTCAGGGCAAGGAGTATGGAAGTCAAAGACATCTCAAATAATATCAGGGAAGTGGGATTCAAGTGCATGAGGTGCGGTTGGTGTTGCTGTCCCGACCCTGATTTTGAGATTGAGATTATGGACATCCACAGACCTTCCAATGCCATCTCTGTTCTGCCCCGGGATATCAGGGTCATACAAGATGCCACCGGCTATAATCTATTAGATGTGGTGGAGCCTGATATATATTCGTGCATCAGGGGCGAGAAGACGCTGGCCATAGGTTGGATATTGAAGCGCAAGCCCGACGGTACTTGTATGTTCTTTGACGATAACAAAAACATCTGCGGTATCTATGAACACAGGCCCTTAATATGCATGTGCTTTCCGTTCTTTCTAGACGGCAGCGGGATGCTGGAGGTCAGGCACTGTTACGGCACGCACCAGCAGATAGAAGGGATAGATGCCCTTGAGTCCGGGCAAAGGCTGGTACGGTACCTGACCAGTAAGATTGAACACTACATTGCGATCTGGGAAGGACTGGGAGCTGAACTTGATCTGGATAAGCTGAGTCAGGTCAGGTTAGAGCACGGACTCGTGCTCCAGGTGTTTGACGGCGAGACTAAATCTACAGTAAAATATTCTGATGGCACAGGCTTCCATCTGGTTCAGGATTATTGAATATACTGAATCTTTATATGATAAAATCTAATATCATTTAATAAGTGAATGGATTATGCCCGGCTATTCCCAAGTATTGGAACAAAGATTTGATAGAACTCTAAATATCAATGAAGAAATTAAAGGGTTTAACAAGACCATCAAATCAATGTCAGAGTTTAACAGAATTGAGTTCATAATACTATACGGTTCGGCAGCACGAGGTAATGCAATATCAAGTTCCGATATAGACCTGTGCATCTATTATAATGCGGATGAAAAAGAAGCTTTATCCCGGTTCAGGCTGGATATTTTACGCAAACTGAAAGGGAGTGTTTTTGACATCCAGATGTTCCAGCAACTGCCTCTGTACGTCAGGATAGAGGTATTGAAGGGCCGGATTATATATGCAAAAGAGCAGAGTTTCTTGCACGATATTGCACTTGATACGATAAAAGAATTTGAATCGTTCAAACCGAGATTCCATGATTACATTTACAGGTGAATTATGAGAAAGGATATAATCCGTACAAAGATAAAGGAAATTGAAGAAAGTGTTCATCTTATTGAAAAACATCTTCCTGAAGAATTTGATGAGTTCAATAAACTGGATATAATAAAGGATGGAATATATAAAAGGACTGAATTTGCCATAGAGAACATCATTGACATTTGCGCCATTATCAATTCGGACCTTGAACTGGGAATTCCGGGTAGTGAAGAAGATATTATTGACAATCTGCTAGAAAACAAAATCCTGACACCTGAAAATGCTGAAAAGATACGAAAAATGAAGGGATTCAGGAATTTTATTGTTCATAGATACGGTTCAATGGATGACCGGATTGCTTTTGAAAATCTCCATGAAGGAATGCATGATTTTTTTATAATAACTACATCTATTTGGGACTTTGTAGCTGCCCGACAAGATGATTGAATCTTTCGTTTTATCATTCTGTTAAACTGCGAACTCCCGCCTCCCACACTCCTGTAACCTTTCCACCCAGCGCCAGCCGCCCCATCACCCGATTCACATCCTTACCCACAGCAGCCGGCATCGCATCTTCCAGTGGGGTCCCTGGCAGCGGGGTGAAGTAATGGGAATGTATGTTCCCACCCTGCGCTATTATCCATCCAACCAGTTTCAGTGTCTCCTGCTGGTCGGCGGGCATTTCTCCAGGCAACCCGAATATCACATCCACCACTGGCGTCAGGTCATAGTCCCTGCACAGTTCCACGGCGCACTTCACATCTTCAACCGTATGCCCCCGTCCGATGTCATCAAGCACCCTCTGGCTGCCGCTCTGTGCGCCCAGGCTCAGCGATGTGTTGTGGCAGTACTGTTTTACCAGTTCAAGGGTTTCATCATTAACGAATTCAGGCCTGACCTCTGAAGGAAAAGTTCCAAAGAACATCCTGCATTTCTTTGTGACAGCTTCAAGCAAAGCCTGTATTTTGTCAGGTTCCGGGCGATTTCCATTTGAACCGTATGCAAAGGCATTGGGCGAGACGAACCTCACATCCCGCATCATCCCAGCATACTCGGCCACCACCTCAGGACTGCGATGGCGCATCCGGTGCCCAAACAGGCGTGGGGTCTGGCAGTAGCCGCAGTTGTGGGGGCAACCCCTGGTTATCTCGATATATCCTTTAAGAAGTTCAGGTGAGAACGGGGGGTAGCGGTCCAGGTCAACAGGCGGTCTTGCACCTGTATATACACACCTGTCCCAGTCCATATATGCAATGCCCTTTACATCATGAGGGTCACCGCTTTGGAT
>JAUWTY010000020.1 GCA_030614485.1 Methanosarcinales archaeon
TGTCTGTGTGTGAGTGGGCTGGCTTACTGGATTTATGGGTTCAGGTATCAAAAGCACAGTTTCATAGCGGTCCAGTATTTCCAGGTCAAGTGTTTTTACAAGGACATAAACGTGATATGTGCCCGGATCTATGCCATCCCAGAGAATACCCACTGTATCATCCCGGTTCAGGGTCAGTATCTCAGGACTGCCTGTGAACACAAGGGGGTCGCCCCCATCGTTCTGGAGTTGCACTTCCACTTCACCGTCAAAGGGCACCTGTGAGCGACCAAACAGGGTCACACTGGCACCAAAATCGTCAACATCCACATCAGTATCGTCAATTTCAACCTCCTGTCTGGAAGTGAAGCGGGTCACGTAGGAGGAAGTAATGTTCGGAGTATGGGAGTATGCTTTAACGCGTACCACATAATCGGTATGGTCATCCAGCAGGATGGGCCAGTTAATGAGAACCTGTGTGGACTGTATAACCGGAATGTTATACTTTGTCTCTATGTAAATGATGTCGCCGTCCTGAATCAACTGGAAGACGAAATCAGCCACTGCCGGGTTGGTCATACTCCTGGGTTTGACCAGCAGGTCAACCCCGCTACTGTCCGCGCTAAGGTCAACAACCTGGAATCGAGGCAGTACTACAAATCCATAAGAAAAGGGATATGAGGTCTGAGCTTCAAGTTTCCCGTTGACATATACACTAGCTGTGGCAACGTAAGTTTCAAACTGTGGCCGGGTCTCCCACATGATTATTTTAGTAGTTTCGGTATTGCTATCGGTGTTAAAATCCAGCGTTCGTGTCTCTATGACATCGCCTTTGTGCATGAGTTTGAATATTACTTGTCCCTGCACAGGGTCATTGCCTGAGCGCAGGGTCACATCCATAGAGTGCTCATCAGAGAATATTGACATTATTTCAACCTGTGATTCCGAAGCAGCAGGATGAAATGTTGCGAGAATTAATAGAAATGTTATGATGAAAAGTGAAATGGATTTCATTGCCCTTTATAACTTGAGTAAAAGTAGAAAAGATTTTCCACTGAACAAATATAAGATATGGATTTAATCCCGGTTCAATGAGAATGACCCATCACTATTTTTAATCACTGATTTTCTAATGAGCATAGATTCCATGTATATTTCAATATCCTCAACCGCGAATTTCTGGCTGAGATTCTCAACAGTAGCACTTCCCAACTCAAGATGGTCAAGTATCATTTGCGATAACATATCACTGTATGCCATATCATGAAACTTATCGAAAAATGGGATCACTATGGAGTAATGTTCCACAACTTCTTCAAGCCCAGTGAAGAAAAACGCAACCCATGCAGCACTCATGTTGTTGTCATTTTGCCAGATGATCTCGTCACTTATTACGTTAAAGTCCAGACCCTGTAGGAATAACAGGTACATATCTTCACGGTCGCGCTCCCTTGAGGTGATGCTTTTGAAGATGAAAATATCCTCCAGGGATATCATATTGACTGAAACCATGTCCATCGAAAGCAGATTCCTGGCACGCTTTGCCATTGCATCGGATAGTTTTAATCCACCGCATACCACACTTACAAATATATCCCACCTAAAACCGTCCTTGTTTTCCATGATTGCGCTTGCTTGCATCTGTTTATATGGTCCGCTAATGGCGGGAACCGAATAACCCATTTGTACCAGTGCAGATCTTAACAGTTTCATGTCGTCTGCTGACCTGACCACTACATCGATGTCTTTAGTGGCGTCTTTGAGGTTTTGAAAACTCATGGAGCCGCCACCAATTAGGTATAAGTTAACATGGTCTGACAGTACCCCATCAAGTTTTTCAATTTCATCTTTCAGGTATTTTCGATCAAACATCTCCCTTCACCACCACGCTGTTGAACATGTCCAGATATTCGCTCCACGGAAGTACAATGTTACTGTTCTTCTGTTTTGTTCTTTGATATTCCAAAAGCAACTCTATGTGTTTTTCCATGTCATAACGCCTGCCAATGTTCAACAAATCTGTCACACCGGATTGGGCGGCAAGAATTAATGCATAGGAATTGTAACTGGGGTTTTGCGGGTCTATGAGTATCGTGTGGATGATATAGTCCTCCGCCTTCAGCCGACGTTTGCTGTGGAAATAGTACCGAGTTGTGGTTATTGTCTGAAGGTTGTATCTGGGGAATACTGTTGTTGCAGTCGGATGGATGTTCGGTTCGCTGATACGTTCCAAATCAATCTGTGCCTTAAATAAAAATTCATGACCACGCTGCCAGAGTATTATTGCGTCGTCTGCAATGTCGTGGAGATGCTGGTTTACTGTAAAGCGCCAATAGTTGTTTACAAAATCTGCGATTTGACGATGGCGTTTGTTCAGTACGAATCGTCCCTTTTGTTTGAGCACTATACCATATCCTGATAGTTTAGTGAGAGTTGTTGAGACTGTGTGGCGGTTCAGTCCGGTCATTGCGGCAATGTCCGTGATATTGTGAGGATATGTTAATGCACCCAGGACTTCCATTGAAGAATTGGTGAATAGTTTTTCTACCGGTAGTCTGGGGTATTCTTTGAGGGCATCGTCCAGAGAGCGTGCATGGAGTGTGTTTGAACGTTTGACAAACACATTTTTTCCATCTCTTTGTTTTTCGGCAAGTCCTTCTGCCACAAGTGAAGATACAGCTATGGATACTGTTGAGTGGTCAATTCCGAGCAGGCCAGCTAACTCTGATATAGATGCGGGTTTTTTCAGTTCTTTGAATATTGCGAGGCTGGTGGTGTGTGGCACATTGGATAAATATGATAAAATGATATATATATGTTGTTGGGATTTTTGGACAAAATTCTTCCTCCTGTCGGATTAACTCGACTATATAAAATTATACTTTATATACTATAAAAAAAATATTTAGTTGCGCGGTACCCGCAGGATAAATACGGATACCGCCTGACAAATTTTCGACCTATGTAGCGATAGACAATTTTCTATCGCTTAATATATATTTAGGGCTTATTATTTATAAGATTATTGTGTCTTTATAAATAATTTATGGCACTTATACAATTAATCCACAAATAATCATTATGAATAGGCTTACTCACCCAAACGCCAGTCATTGGCAAATACTGTCATACTATCAATAGTAGCAAATCCAACCAGGCAAATGCCCGTGCGCCTTGCAGCCTCTATGCCGCTATTCAAAGGTGCAGTCTTGGTCACGACCATGGGAATACCTGCCCGCGCCGCCTTTAACACCATCCCCCCAGGCTGGCGGCCTGTGGAAAGAATAAAATGTTCACCAGGCACAATCCCATCCATCAGGGCCTGTCCGATGGCCTTATCAATAGCATTGTGCCGCCCCACATCCACAGCCCTGGCAACGCACCCTCCATCCCGGTCTATGAGGCACGCCGCATGTGTTCCCCTGGTACTGCGGTATATCTCAGATTCGATATGATGCATCGAATTGCTGACCACCCCAGGTAAAAAATGCATGTCGGAATCCACTTTTACATTCTCATTGTGCTCCCTGTTCACACCTATGCATCCAGATGTGCGTATCTCGAACCACAGGTCGAAATCCTCATTCCCGGTGATGGTGGCAAATATCCTGTTTTGGTCATCAATGCTTACGCCCGTTATGTCTGAGGGAGCACTGACAATACCTTCGCACACAAGATAGCCCACTGCCAGCTGTTCCAGTTGTGCAGGAGAAGCCAGGATTGAGGCTATGCGCGCATTGTTCACATACAGCTCGAAGGTTTCCTCAACTGCTGCTGTAAAACTGGACTGATGTTGTCCATTTTTGTCGATTATGACTGTATCGTATTGTTGATGAAACATAATTACTGGGAATTGCGTATATTGAGTGTCATATTTATGTAGTTTATAACATAAAGTGATTGATTGTGAACGTATCACTTGTGCAGATGGATGTGGCACACTGCCACAAACAGCAGAACCTTCAACGTGCCCTCAAATATGCGGCCTGGGACGGTGTAGATATGGTTGTCCTGCCCGAGGTTTTTTCCACAGGTTTTTGTTATGAGGGTATGGACGAGGTGGCTGAATCTGAACCGTATCCTACTATTGAGAGGTTAAAGCAGGTTTCAAAAAAGTACAACAATGTAATTATTGGCTCCATCATAACATCTGCGCCGGGCGAACGGTTCTACAACCTGGGATTTGTGCTGGATAATGGTGAGGTTGCAGGTACATACAAAAAGGTACATCCATTTGGCACAGAAAAGGATTACTTCACAGCCGGCGAGCGTATTGCCCCTATCAAGACCTCGCAGGGCTCGCTCGGGCTTATGATATGTTATGACATCAGGTTCCCTGAGATGGCACGAAAACTGGCACTTGATGGTGCCGATATACTGGTGACTGTCGCCCAGTTCCCATCCCTGCGCCAGGAACACTGGGATGTGCTGGTACGGGCCAGGGCCATTGAAAACCAGATGCCTCATGCTGCCTGCAATCGTGTGGGTGCGGACCCCTACAATAAGTTCGGGGGAGGGTCAGTGGTGGTTGATGGTTGGGGCAGGGTACTTGCAGATGCGGGTTCCACTGAAAAAGTCATCTATGCAGATGTGGATATGGGAAAAAAAGTCCGAATACGGGATGAGATAACGTGTTTTTCAGACAGGCAGGAAGCATTGTACTGATATTCATATTAGTATGGCAGCATAACTGTATAGCAAGGCTTTTGTATCTACAACTTTCAATATATTATTGAGTAATATTGAGTGTTGTATTATTATGTTACGCCAACGGTTTGTGCTTGATACCAGTGCACTGACAGATTCCACTACCAGGGAAGTGGAAGGTTACAAAGACCTTTGTGAGGGGATTAGCGGTATCCTTGATACTATTGCTGATGCCCGTCTAACTTTTGATATAAGTTGTTACGTGCCCTTTCCATCGGTCTACAATGAACTGAAGGATTTTGCCAAAAATAACGGATGTGATGACGAAGTTATTGCCAAGATAGATACATGGCTGGTGAAAAAGACACCTGACCGATATGAGGTAAAGATACCCTCCAAGATATTCTATGAATACGTTGACTATATGCGCACCCGTATCAACAAGGGAATGAACGTAGCAGAGAATGCCATCTGGGAAGCGGCCACAGAATGCCTTTTCACAACTACTGAGGCCAAGGATAAAAATAAGATAGAGTTGGAGATTGAACGTGATATCATCGGCAGTATTGTGGGAAAGTTCAGGGATAAATACCGCACAGCCCTTAGGTACGGCATCCTTGACAGTGGACCTGATATCGACGTGCTGCTGCTGGCCAAGGAACTTGATGCGGCAGTGGTGGCATCTGACATGGGAGTGCAGAAATGGGCAGAACAGCTGGGACTGCGTTTTGTTGAAGCTAAGTCATTCCCTCCCATATTGAAGGAATACCTGCAGCATAAGAGATAGAGGGTAAGTCATGTACTTTGCGATTTCAATAGCAGCTTTTGGTGTTGTGGCATTTTTGACCCTGAGGGATATTCGAATATTCAGGCGTACCAAACTGGAATCATTCAGACGAGGGGCAATGAAAGGGATGGCTGCTATGACGCTGGCGCTTTTGGGTGTAATGGTGGTACAACAAAATGCAGAATTGGGAATGCTGCTGGTACTGATTGGACTTTTTATCAATAAAAAGGGGCAGCGTGAGGATGTTTTCGGCGAGGCAGGAACAACAGACAGGTTTCTTGGGAAGAGCAGAGTAACAGGTTGAAAGTCATTGATGCGTTTCAGCAGTTTGAGGATAAGCGCATATTCCACCCCGGGCATTGTATATGGAATCAAAGGGACTGAGTTATGTACCCATTGACGAAAGGGAATAATTCATCAAGACTTATAGTACAATTATAGTAAACTACACAGAACTAAATGCCGCTTCAGCCATTACAGCAGCTCTTACCAGTTTTATCTCATTATACAGGCAATCATCACCCAGTTTCTCCTTAATGGGGGACAGGTATTCATGCCCGACATCTGATATTGCATTCTTGATGGCCTGCTGCTTTTGTGTATCTACCCATTCATCTATGGAATCTATCTCACCTGCCATGACCAGTTTCTCGATATGGGCAATAATTGTGCTGGCACTAAGGTTTCGGGTATTTGCTATCTGTTGTATGGTCTGACCCTGCCTATATAGACCAAGAGTTTCCTGTTGTGTGGCAGATAAACTACCTTGTCCGGCTTTGGGTGAACTCTTGCTCTGTACAGGCTTTACTTGTATGTGAGAAGCAATCTCGGCTAAGAAAGCATCACCGTATTTTATCATTTTATTCTCGCCTACACCTGTTATGTCTAAGAACTCCTGATGCGTCCTGGGTATCTTTGAAGCCATCTCATTCAGGCTGGAATCTGAAAAAATGATATATGGAGGCAGGTTTTTCCTGTCAGCCAGTGTTTTTCTTAACCTCTTTAATCTATCAAAGAGTTTAGTTTCGACAGACGTATTCTCTTGCGGTCGTATTACCGCAACCTCTTCAGCAGGTTTTACCAGCGTTACCGCACAGTGTCCATCCAGTATTTCCCTGCTGTCCCGGTTCAATGTAAGTACCGGATACCTGGCACCTTCAACACTTAACAATCCGAGTTGTATCATTTCCCTGGCAAAAGCTTGCCATTGTGGTTTGGAATATTCAGCCCCACATCCATGACTTTTCAGTAATTGGTGACGTTTTGCAGTTATTTTTTTATTCTTTGAGCCAATCAGTACATCGATTACGTGATTCATCCCAAAACGCTGGTCAAGCTCGCCTATACAGGCCAGCAACTTTTGGGCGGCTGCGGTGCCATCAAAGTTTTCCCTGGGTGAGATACAGACATCACATTTACCACAATTTTTTCCAGCTGGCTCCTCACCAAAATAACTGAGCAATAATTCCCTGCGGCAGCTACTGCTTTCGCAATAATTGGTCATAGCTCTTAGCTGGGCCATTGCAATGTCCTGCTCTTTCCTGCTATTCTTCTTGTTAATGAAATACTCGATCTTATACCGGTCCCCATGACTGAAGAACAGGATGCAGTCACATTTCAGACCGTCCCGGCCACCCCGCCCTGTTTCCTGGTAGTAACCTTCAAGGTTCTTAGGCAGGTCATAATGAATTACAAAACGCACATTGGGTTTGTCGATACCCATGCCAAAGGCAATGGTGGCAACAATGATATCAGTATCATCCTTAATGAAACATTCCTGGTTTTTGGCCCTCTGGATATCAGACAGGCCTGCATGGTATGGCAAAGCCCGAAAACCGCTACGTTGAAGCTTTGCTGTCAGTGTATCCACCGTATTCCGGCTCTGGCAATAAATGATACCGGAAGTACCCCTTTGCTTTTTCAGGAATCCAAGTAATTGAGAATAGGCATCTTTCTTGGGCCAGACCTGATAGAAAAGGTTTGGCCGGTCAAAACCTGCCACATAAGTATTATATCCGGTCAGGTTCAGTTGCGTGGTGATGTCTTCCTGTACTTTTGTGGTAGCTGTTGCGGTCAGTGCAATTATTGGAACTTGCGGGAATCGTGACCTCAATGTCTTGATCCTACGGTACTCAGGTCTGAAATCATGTCCCCATTCCGAAATACAATGGGCCTCATCAACAGCGAACAAGCTGACCTTCGCCTGATTTAATAATCCAAGTGTCTGTGACATCAAAAGCCGCTCTGGTGCCACATAAAGTATTTTTATCTGGTTATCAAGAATAGCAGATGTGATCTCAGATGCCTCATGAGGGGATTGAGTGCTATTGAGATATGCTGCAGCTATTCCATTTGACCTCAAACTGTCTACCTGGTCCTTCATCAATGAAATGAGCGGTGAGATGACCACGGTCAGCCCTTCCATGAGAAGTGCAGGAAGCTGGAAACATAGCGATTTCCCGCCTCCGGTTGGCATCAATACAAAAGTGTCTTTTTTATCCAGGACATCCTTGATAATGTCCTCCTGGAGGGCGCGAAATTCTGTATAGCCAAAGTATTTCTGAAGTGTCTGGTGCATATTGATACCATTAATTACTGATTATGATGTCGATCTGTGTTATTGGCGTTATTTACAATACTCATGAACCAATATAATATTCAGCCAAGCGGGGCGAAAGTAATATTGTTACAAAATTACCTGCAAAATAAGGATTCATCAGAAAAGGTAAAATAGTGAAAAGGTATAGTAAGAGCACCAAAACCCTCTCTTTGGGGCCGTAGGGTAGCCTGGACCATCCTGCAAGGCTGGGGGTCTTGCGACCGGAGTTCGAATCTCCGCGGCCCCATTTACTCATACCTACTCATACCTACTCATACCTACTCATAGCCTACTCAAGCCAGTAGCGGGCTGCACACGTATGGAACCCTTCGGGCTCCATACGTGGACTTACATTAATATTAATAAAAATGGGTTAGCGGATGGATTTCATCTTGTTTTCGACTTCAGTTCCCTTCTCGGTCAGTGAAAATGTTCCATCGTTCTTTTCCACCAGGCCTTTGTCTTTGAGTTCATCCAATATCTTTGCGGCAGACTGGGGAATCATCCGGGCACGTTTGGCTAACAATTTTTGGTCAAGGGGTCCATGATGGCCAAGTATGCCCAGGATCTTCTCGCGTTTATCATTGCCTGAAACAAAACCAATTAATTCTTCCATACTATCACCAAGTGTTATTTGTCTGCTATATGGATAAGTTTATTGTATCCAGATGCTATAATGAAAGCTGGCAGGCTAGCCCGGGTAGTTAGGCGTTACCTGTAACCCGAAACCGCCGATATGCGGGGGGCGAAGCCAATGGAAGAAGTTACCAATTATCTCTTCAACCCGCGAATATGACTGAGAAGCCCCGTCTTGTGGGGATGACGTTGACATGGAAGCTTTCCTGAAGGCATGTTTCCTTGTCTTAATTGAGAGTATCGGCCCAGGCCCGGAAGGGAGCAGGCTTATCTCAAACAACCATCGCTCATAGGGTTGCGGGGTGGAGGATTGTTTGCGATCATTGGAGGATGGGCGGTGCATCGACCAAAGGCGTGCCTGTCACTTAAATATTGAGTGAGAAGTTTTAAATATTGACAATACCATGTAGATGCCTCCAGGAATTATTGACGAGATAGCCAAGCCTGGTATGGCGCAGGATTGCTAATCCTGTGGTCGTTTTGACCTCGGGGGTTCGAATCCCCCTCTCGTCGCTTATTTACCTAACCAATGAATAATATACCTACATTATTCATTGACCAAACGTATGATATTGCCTTTGCCCTTTTTTATTTTGATGACCTTTCCTTCTTCATTCATCTTCTTGATCAAAATGCTTATCCTTGATTTTGAAAGGCCGCTTATACTGACAATTTCGGATTGATATTCCTGTCCACCAGCCTTTGTCAGAATTTGTTGTATCATTTCCTCATCATCTAAAATTTCTGGTGGCGTAGAATTGAATATCGAAGCCTTGTAACTTTTAGTGCTGGACACCAATGTCTTTCTTCGGTTCCATAATACCATTGAAGAAACGGCAATTAGGACAATCATTAACACTATCCATATACCGGAACCCGCACTTTTGTAATTGAGTATAAGGGCAGGTTCTCCTTTGTTAAAGCTGCGAGATATTGTACCGTCCCATGTCAATTCGTTCCCATCACGTCTATCATAATCAGGGGACACACTTGCGACCTCATATCCATCAGGAATCTTAATGGTCAGAACATTGTCGGAAGATAATATCATCCCTTCTGAAAAAACATCTCCTATGAGAATCTTATTAGAATCAATAATTGAAAAATTCGTCCACTCAAAACTAAAACGAACTATACCAAAAGCACCAGAAATAGTATTCACCGTGTCGTATGAAACATTATAATTTTCAGCATCCATAGAGCGATTGGAGGTTACTTCTGCGGAATCTATAAAACCATCAATCCTTCCTTTGAATTCTTCAATATCATACTGATATTGTTCTGTGCTCTCCTTGCTTTGAATGAATTCTTCCCATTCATCTATTTCATTCTGGTTGGCAAGGGGTAGATATTCCTCCATTATCCATACAGCATTCCCATCTTCAAGAATATCTATGGTTATAACTGATTGGGCTGTAGCTGTGTTTATCAATAAAAATAAACACAAAAATAAATGGAAAAGGACCACTAGTTTCATCTATTCACTTCTAAACGGCAATAGATTTAAGATTTACTACTTGCCAATCGAGTGGTCCTCATCTTTAATTCCCCTCTGTGGTCTGTTTTTTTTATTTTGATTTATCCCAGCCTTTATGCTTTCCCTTATTATTTTTCTCAACTTCGATCAAGTCTGCTTCGATTTCAGAGATATTCAACAGTTCACGGCTGAGTTTTTCATTCTTCATCTCATCCTTTGCAGTCTTGGCATACCATTGGGCAAGTTTTTTGTTATATTTTGCGTCTATCTGAGCTTGCTGCAATGCGGCAGTATAGTTTTCACTTGATATTTTACCTGATTTAAAATCCTCGCGCAGAGCCGCACGGGTACTCTGTCGTTTGTCGATCTCATCGTGAAGTCGATTCACTTTTTGCTCAAGATACCCATCAGCCTGTTCACCCATCTTGTGCATCTTTCGCTTTTCCATCCGGATTTGAACATCAGTGGCATGGTTTCTGAGAGCATCATCGATGATACCAAAAATATGGTGCCCTCCACTGTAATCCCCTATCTCATATACATTTACATACCATTTGAATTCGACTTGTGAGTCTTCATAACTTCCAGTGAAGATTACCATATGAGGTGACCCAATACTCTCATTATCCCATACATGGGTATATGAGTAGGTATTGCCGCTTTCGGTTCCATTTACGGCTATTCCATCTACAGTCCATTTAGGATCATCCATTGGTTCGGCAGTGGTTATGGAATATTTAATTGTCTCGGTGATGGTGTCGTTAACATAAATATAGTCAACTATCTGCTCGGGTTCCCATGACAGGATAATACCGTTTTCTGTCACAGTTGTAACTGTGACTTCCCAAGTAATTGTATCACTACCATTGGAATTTGTAGCATTAACGCTTACTTCTTTTATCCCTGTGGTGTTCCATAATGTACTGAAGAAATTGTAATTATTATTCTGATCAACATTATCAATAGACCAGTTCCAGGTATCTATACTCTGGTTGGCAGTTAC
>JAUWTY010000093.1 GCA_030614485.1 Methanosarcinales archaeon
TAACATTTCATAGTATTTTCACCTCTCTATTATAGTCTGTCATCAACTCCAGTACCGGTGTCACACTCCGGAATGTAGCAACTGACATCAATAAACTCGCATTTCTCGCCGCATGAAGGACATTGATCCGGCGGCACATCAACTTCCAATGTATATCCACAGTTAGAGCATTTCCAATTGACCATATTTATACCTCCTTTTCATTTCCAGGTATGATTCCATTAAAAGACAATCATTTCACATACAGTGCACATTTACATGTTCCTTTTTGATCCATATCCCTGCTTCGATATACACACGGACAGATGATCTTCTTGTCTTTCTCTTTATCACCCGAAATTACCCTGCAGCTACAGTACACTTCCCCATATTTTATTTTATTGTTGGCAAGGCCTTTTATTGCCATCATTACAATGTCATAATCAGGATTCAATTTGTATCCTGATGCTGACGCATTTGCTTTAGCCCACTCATACATTTCAGTTTCCAAATCTTCGGATTGTGCCATTATATATCACCCCTTTATTCTACATTCTTTTTTTACTGTATATAAAGTTTGACTATGCATACTCAAGTAAATCCGACCGAAGAGAGGATTTTCTTGGTTATTAACATCAACAGATTCTATTCAACCACTTAAATGTATCAAAATGATGGTCAAATGTTACAATGTATTGAATCCCATGTTTTTTTGAGAAAGCTGCCGAGGTGCAGTCAGTAAAACTGTAATGGTACTTCTTGAACAGGTCCCATGTTTCCCTAAAAAGGGCTTCATTTACCTGGAATAATTCAATTTCTGAATCCAGTATGTAGTCACTTAATCTTTCAATCTCTGATGTATTATTGACCCGGTGCATGCAGGTGGTTATGGTCTCATCGAAAATGTGGTCTGTAACCACTGCCGGGCCGTATTTACCAGAGAATATGTCTGGTGATAGTTCCCTTGAACGCTGGTGGTTCCTGTCACGGCTGTTGATGTATGCTACAAAGAAACTGGTATCGAGCAGGACTGCCATTTATTCACCATACAGGTACTTATCGTGCTCTTCGCTGAGATTCTCAGTCCCGGGTCCGAAATCGATTGGCTCAAGTTCAAGAAAAGAACGATCTGGTTTTACCTGTGCACGTCTGCGGTTTAGCCACAACCGGATTGCGCTGTTTATGGCTGTGCCTATATTGATGCCCTCACGGGTGGCTTCGGCTTTTATTTCACGGTATAGCTGGGTGTCAATGTTGCGGATGGTTATGTTCATATGTCACCATTGTATGACATGTGTTACAGAGTATTTAGCTATTTTGGATTAAAGTGTTTTTTATACGATATCCAGTCCAAGACATCAGAGCATTTTTCAGTCTCCCCCCATCCCCAAATCCACAGCATCCCGGATAATATACCCTGCCTCGTGCAATATAGTATCCCCAATCTCTGTGTCCCGATCCATACTTCCAGTGCACGGGTAGGCATGGTGAGCCTCTGACACCGTCTCCTTGTAATCAGCCACATCAGACCACTTCAACTTCTTTGCCACGAACCATGTGCATCCACAGGGAGCATCCCGCAACACCTCCACATGAGTAAAGGTCTGCCCGTCGTCGCTGAGCCGTATCTCCAGCTCAGGCTTGCCGAAACCCATCCTTACAAACTCATCTATCACAGGCTTGCCAGTCATCTCCAGCGAACAAAATGGCTTGGGGAACTCGCACTCCACACCCATGGATTCCAGTTTCTCTGACAATTGCTTCTGCAATCCAAGCGGTGCCCACCCAGGCTCCTCCACAGGCACAATCACCGCCCCTGCACCGGTAGAGCCTACAACCAGGGGCAGACCTGCCAGCAGGTCAGGGTGAATACCCATAGCCAATATCAAATCGCACACTCCCATCTCTGGCAGGAACTCACCCGGTTCTTCGATAAATTCAGGTAATCCGGTCGGCAATTCATGTATCTCATACACCATATCCCCAAAAGACATCCTGCCGCTCCTGCACTTATCACACAGGTCGCCGCAGGATGTGCAAAAACTGCTCGGGTTCACAAGGTTGTTCACCACCTTGGTGCCGAACTCACCCGTATACAAGATGCTGATTCGCATCTTAGACCTCTGCCTTGACAATCGCAATATATTCAGGGTCAATTATCCAGTTGGCCCATACCTTCTCTTCGATAACCATATTATCCCGGTACGGTATGTTGATCCACAAAGCCTCCTTTTCGTCAAATAACATATGAATGGCTATGAACCTGTTGCCATGGACCTCTTTCAGGAAATCTTCCTTTGACTGCGCCGTGGGTGTGGCCATGGGAAAATTCTTGCATCTGGCTTCAAAATTGGGACGCTTCATTTCAATCCGCTTCTTGAGTGCAGCATTCATATCCACGATAGGTGGGCCCATTATCTGCACACTTACCTTAATTTTTTGAGGGATACTAGTGAACAATTGGTTAAAAGTAGTATCATCAATGGGGCCTGTAATCTTACTGTATGTCTCTTGCTCAGCCCTTTCGCCAATTTCCTGAATCTTCCTGACAACATTATCCAGCCCCCGGATTGTCCATAACTCCTGTCTAAGCATTTCCTGGTTCTCATCGTAAATCGGTTCCAGCGTCTCGCTGATCAGATTAACCGATTCATCCACTTTTGAAATAAGTACATTTCCTGCCGAATTAGCTGCGGTTTTCGGATGCTTTGCACGGTACTTCTTGGGACGGTCAGTAGTAGAATCTATCCAGCCCTTGTTGCGCAATCCTTCCAGGGTCCGGTACACGATAGCATGCTGTACCTGGATAACCTTACTAATATCTTCGGCAGTCATCACCCCCCTGACCACCAGTGCATGGTATGCCTGGGCTTCCTTATGTGTCAGGTCAAGAGCCAGTAATGCGCTCAATAATTGTTTATCCACTAAACTGTGGGCTTCTTTTATCATTACTATGTTGATAATATGCAGGAAACTATATATTCCTTCTCTTCAATAATAAATTGATAGTGCTGTAAACCGGCTGTGGGACAGAATTAAGTTGGGTAAAGGTTCAATAAATTATGCCAGACATTTTTACATGTAATCGCTGTATCAATCCGATCCTCTTTTTTCTGCATTACCTTCCAGCCAAACCGTCTTTTATCTGCTGAAAACCCAGCTTCTGAATAATTCCTTAAATAATATTGTTCAAGGTAAGAAAACGTGTTCTTCACAAAATCTTTCATTGTATCCTTCCATTTCCACGATCCACGTAAAGTAGCATTTTTCTTGGGTATAATGTAGACTTTAGCATCTCCAAATTTAGTCACATAAGAAGAAGAACTATAATACTTATCGAGCCTCACGCTTTTCATTTCAACATCCATATATTTCAACATCTTCATTGCCCTGTCAAAAGCTTGCTTTTCACTTTTTAAACTCGTTCCATAGGCTACATACATCTTTGAATCAAGATCAAGCAAGTTAAATGAATATACATTGGTGATCGGTTGAGTTCTTCTTCGATTATTCGAGGTTTTTCTGGTTGTTGTATCCTTTTTGACACACGGCATCCCCTCCGCATGTAGAAAAATCGTATTGAGTTGTAATATTATTGTCGATTGTTTACATTAACCGATCACGTATGGATACCTTTTGTATCCAGCACCAGGATGTAGCAGTTCACCCAGTCATCAAGGGATGAGCGCAGTGCGTCAAAGGACAGCGTGTAGTTGGTAATGACGAACACAGGTGAGTCTGGTGTGGGGTTGCCCAATGAGTATATGCCAGGTTCTACGAGAAGGCCTGAGCGGTTAATGCCTAAGCGTGCAAGGAGATGGTTCCAATGGTCGGACAGGGTAAGTTGATTGGTGGTAGGATTTACCGGGGGAGTAGTGAAAGTGAAGATAGTACCTGACATTTTGTTTAAGTTATTTATTTCATTGACTGATATGGATATCACAGAATTTTTAGGATTTTGTTCTGGATATCAGGCCAAAGTTCATTCTCGTTTTAATATTACAACCAACGTCCCAACCCCCAACAACCCGGCAACCACCCCAAATCCAGGCGTATCATTTGGAACAGAAACCGGCATATCGTTTGCACCCTCATCCTCCCGGCTCGGTTCATCCGGTGCAATGTACTGCTCATCGATGATAGTTGGACTGACGACGGTCATTCCCGTTGTCATTTTGGTATCGCTGTCTTTGTTAAAGGATACATCAACCAGAATGGGTGTCCGGCCTTGTGTCCACTCACCATTGGGAGCAAGTATCCAGGTATACTCCTGTGTCCAGCCCGGGTACACATTCGATTCAGTGAACCATTCACCGGTATCACTGGGACCTGAAATAACCTCAAATGATTTGGTCGTCCAGGGTTCCTTTAACTTAATGTCAACATAACCGTCTATCTTGGACGTCACCCTGACCGTAATAGTGAAGGGTTCGCCTATCTTCACGTCAAGGTCGTTCACCGTGGCCTTCTCACCATTACACCAGGCTTGAATTTCACCAAAATCGTTTTCTGCTGCCTGTACAGCGTGCAGTGATAAAAATAAAAGGACGAACGATATTATCAATAGGTATACGTTTTTCATGTTTTTGCTCCCTTTTTGGTTAATAATAATTAACCCTGCACCTATAATACTATTGCCACAGCAAAGCTACAACAAAGAATGGTGTTAGTATTACCTATCCGTAACTCCGCAAAATTTAACCAATAGGTATGAAAAATGAGTATTAATTAAATTTTCATAGACCCTACATAAAAAGAGTGAGGAGATGGCGATTTGCAGAATAACTTATAAATAGTGTCACCTGACACCAACTTAACTGCCATTTGATTTCTTTTCCGTATCTCTATCAATATTTTCACCTTCAAACTTTTCAAGCAAAGACAAGTATTCTGAAACAAGCCTTTTGCTCATATTCGTAACAAACGGAATTTTATTCAAAGGGATTCCATTTCTATATGCTGTTTTTACTCTTTCGTAGCTACTGATATATCGATCTGCTGCTCCTACAGTGTGATTGTACTTCCTTGCAATATCAGGACTCTGTTTGTTTTCAAGATGCTCTGCAACAATTTGTACTTTGTGAGTGACAGTTCCGCCGATGTCATGAATAACGCCTCTACTTGGAAGC
>JAUWTY010000126.1 GCA_030614485.1 Methanosarcinales archaeon
CTTTGAATTCCCCGAATGTCTTGGATATCTTTTTTATTTCGATTATTTTCTCCATAGCTCCCTTGTACAGTCTTAAATTTAACAATTCAACAATGTTTATAATAGGTATTTAAACTTTTGGATTGAAAAAAGAGTTTCACTTCCACCAAGGTGGGCAGATCAAGTGTGTAAATCGGTTTTACACTGTGATTTGAAAAAAAGGAAGGGATGGGAGCCAAAAAACCGGCCCCTACCTATTCAGTATCTGCTTATTCAGCATCTACCAGTTTAGTATCTATTTATTCAATACTTATCATTTCAGTACTTGCCAATTCAGTACTTGCCTTCTCAATAGCAACAACTTCAACTTCGAATACCAGAGTCTTACCAGCCAGGAAATGGTTACTGTCCAGTATTATATCGGTTTCGTTGAAATGCACCTCTACAGGCACCTGTTGGGGTCCGAACAGGGTCTGTACTGTGGTATAGACAGTAGTATCAGGAATCGGGTTATGCTGCAGGGTTATATTTGTCTCGGTAACCTCAAGCACGGTGCTGTTCCAGGGAGTTTCAGGGAACTGGATGATATCACCCACTTCAACATTATGTCTTATAACGATCTGGGTTGAGTTCACTTCTATAACCTCATCCGCCCACAGTGTTTCTCCACCATCAACTATGTCCCCAACCTCCATATCATAGGACAGTTTGACAGTTTCACCAATTTCAAGAATAGTCATATTAATGGAACTACCAGGTACAGGGATGATATCGCCTACTTTATTTTCATCACCGAATGTCATGTTGAACTGGATTGCGGGGACATTAATTTCCCTCATAAAAGTCTGGGTGGCAGGGATGTCATTTAACTGGGGAATAACATCTATTTTTGTGGGATCAGAGGGGCCGTAGCCATCCTCAGGTGCTATGGTAAGTGTTTTACTTTCTCCCACTTTCATACCCAACAGTCCGTCCTCAAAACCTTTTATGACACTTTGTGCTCCCATTACCACCGGAAGTGGCTGATATGGCCTTCCCTCCTGGTAGACACCTGCACTCTTAGCAACTTCAGGGTCTGATGTATCAAAAACTGTACCGTCAGGCAGCTTGCCTGTATAATCCACTTGAACGGTATCACTCATTTCCACAACTGCACTGCCTTCCATACTTGTAATGAATAGCACCCCAACCAGGATGGCTGCCAGTGCAACGATTCCAATGTAATATTTCATATCTTCTTTTTCAGCTTTCATGCTTTTTCCTCACACGTCAATGATTGAAATGGCGCATACCTGTGAATGCCAGCGATACGCCAAGCCGGTTCGCAGTGGCAATGACCTCGTCGTCCCTTATGCTGCCGCCAGGTGACACGATATACCTGATATCATGTTCTGAAGAATGTATAATACTATCGTCAAACGGGAAGAAGGCATCTGATGACAGCACGGTTTCTGACATCACATTTTTACGGTATTGCTCAAAAGGTACATCCGGCTTTTCCCTTTCATAGATGATCTCAAGATTCTCCCTGGCTTTGGTCACAGCCAGTTTCCGGATGGAATCCACCCTGTTGGGCTGCCCCGCACCCATACCCAGCACCATATACCGTCCAGGTGAGTACTCCCATGCCACAATAACAGAATTAGATTTGGTCCGCTTACATGCCGCCATTGAGAACTCTGCCAGTCCCAGTTTGGATTCAGGGAATGGATGTTCAGTCACTACATCCCATTTCTCGAACACGCCGATATTCCTGGATTGCTGGAGCATTCCCCCCAGGATGTTTGTAAGCTTGCTCTCCACTTTAATACCCTGGCGCATCTCTGGCAGTTCCAGGATGCGCAGGTCCTTGCTTTTCTGCTTTAAAAACTCCATTGCACCAGGTTCAAAACCTGGAGCTAACACCACTTCAACAAACCTGCCCTGCATAAATTGTGCGGTTGTCAAGTCAACTGTATGGTTCATGCAGATGATACTGCCGAATGCAGATACGGGGTCGCCGTCCCAGGCTGCTGACAGAGCATCGTGCAGGGTATCACCTGTGGCAAGCCCGCAGGGGTTGTTGTGTTTGACCACGCAGGCGGCCGGGTCATCACCCAGTTCCAGTATGGTCTGCATTGCATTATCCGTATCAACGTAATTATTATAGGACATCTCCTTGCCGTGATGCTGCACTGCCTTTGACAGGGCAGCCCCCTCAACCCCTGGCTCTTTATAGAATTTGGCCCACTGATGCCAGTTCTCACCGTAGCGTAATGTCTGCCCTGAGGTGTACTTGAGCCTCAGGATATCCTCGCCTCCCAGTTCACGGCTCAGGTATGTGTCTATGGCTGCATCGTAATCTGCTGTATGCCTGAATGCCTTGACTGCCAGTGCTTCCGGGGTGGAAAGGGAAACTGCTCCGTCTGCCTGGCGTTCGGCTATGATGTGGGAGTAGTCATCCGGGTCAGTGATAATGGTCACATATTTGTAGTTCTTGGCAGAGGCCCTGACAAGTGTTGGCCCGCCAATGTCGATATTTTCAATGGCTTCTTCCAGGCTCACATCTGGCTTTGCTACCGTCTCACTGAAAGGATACAGGTTGACAGCTACCAGGTCGATAAATTGTATATCCTGTTGTTGTGCCTGTGCCACATGCTCGCTATTATCCCGCAGGCACAGCAGGCCGCCGTGGATCCTGGGATGCAGTGTCTTTACCCTGCCGTCCATCATTTCTGGAAAACCAGTTATGTCAGAGACATCCCTCACAATTATGCCAGCATCCCTAAGAGCCCTGGCGGTACCGCCCGTGGAAATTATCTCAACATCCATATCAGCCAGTGCCTTTGCAAAATCTGCGATTCCTGTCTTATCTGATACACTGAGAAGGGTGCGCTTAACGCTTACCAATAAATCACCGCAATTAATAAGAGGAGAAGTTAAATAAATGTTTCTAAAAATCTTTGGTGTGAATATTTTGTGTTGGAATAAACCCCGGCTTTTGCAAATATGTAAATTTAGATCAGTATATAAGGGGGTAGAATCTCAATACCTTAAAAGTCACGAACCGAACGGATTAGAAAATCTTAGGCATCGAAGGGGATACTCAGTCTAATACTTTCGTTTTTCTAATGTATCTCTGGAATTCATCCGGCGCATGGCAAAGCATGGAACAGAGGTAAGATGATTTCATAATTAATCGAAAAATATAGGATAAATAATGAAGATAGTGGGTATATGTGGTATAAAAAGGGCTGATATGATGAATGGAGAAATTCTTAATCCTGTTGTTATAATTTTGCTGGGTTTGGTGGTAATAGCATTTGCATATTGTTATGTTATTTATAAGTCAAAGCACGAATCTAAAAGGGTCGAAAATGGTGAAAAACTTCTGGAAGTAAAAGCAAGAATGATCGAGGATAAAAGTTTCAGGGTTGCTTTGCTTTCATTATTCGTCCTTCTCCTGATATCGATTGGAATTACAATATTTTATTGGCTCAGTGGGAAAAGTATTGAAATCTGGCAAATTGTTATCTGGTTCTTGATTCCGGGATTTATTATTCCATGGTTCATGAAAAGAACTTATGGGATTTACGAGGAAGGTATCAAAATAGCGGTAAGATTTTACCCCTGGAACACCTTTAAGGGCTACAGTGTAAAGAATGGGCAGGTTTTGATATATTATAAGTCGTTTTGGAGCGGAAGTTTCACCCTGCCAGATGAAGATGGAAGAGTTGAAAAGGTAATAATGGAATATTTGGAACCCAATCCAAAACCAGGTTTACTGGGTTGACTAAAGAGTGCGCCTTTATTGCATTCAAATAAGTTTGTCAAAAATCTATATTCACTATTCGAGCATTAACTTGCCATCTCGGTCACTATACCCCGGAATTAAGTACCGAGGCCTGTATATCGTTTTTATTGAACTAACCACTAATTATCGATGTAACTCATCAGGTTATCTTTCCACTTTTCCCTCGCATCAATGAAGTGATAATCCCAACCGAGCATATTACCGCAGCCACCATGAATGCATCGTGAAAACCGCCAAGGAAGGCCGCTTCATATACCAATCCCGCAGCCTGGTTGGACTGAATGCCGCTGGTTAACACGGCCCCTGATATGGCAATACCTGT
>JAUWTY010000091.1 GCA_030614485.1 Methanosarcinales archaeon
GGCGGTGGGACATCTGGTGAGGATTTCAATAATATAGCAGAAACCCAGACCCAGCGGGACACTATATTCAAAAATGACCCGGTGAGTTATGCTTTCAAAAAAACATTGAATCCAATAATATATGTAAACTTTACCGCAAAACTCAGTGCCGGTAAGATAGCATCAAAGGTAGAAGTGCTACGTAATACGTCCACGTTGGCTAATATGCCGGCACCCGGTTTGGTATACAAAAATGTCAATATCTGGGTTGGTAATTACGGTTGGGCTAGTGACCGGTCAATTGTGGATGCTACCATTATATTTGTAGTTCCAAGGGAATGGATAACATTCCACTCCATACAGGAGGACAGTATTGCAATGTACCGATATCACAATGATTCATGGGAACTGTTACCCACATCCATACTTGACACAAATGTACGATACATATATTATGAAAGTACGACCCCAGGTTTTTCACCTTTTGCAATCTCCGGAGACCTTGTCCTTGTCCCTGCCCCAACTGTCATCCAGGCACCTGTGTCAAAACCTGCTGAAAATACCAGTATCGCTTTGAATGATGAACTATCGGTTGAACCTAAACCAGATGGTTGGAACGCCCCATTATGGGCTTTGCTAACTGTCGCAGTCCTGTCAATGATTGCAACCATCTATGCCAATCAGGATGGGATTCATAAGGTTATTGACAATATTAAACAGCAGGGTAAGCGATAGTTATATCACCTATTGTGTAGTACATGAGTCGAGTCAAACCGATGAATAATGACGGACAGGAGTAAAATACTCATTGTCCAGAAGGAGATTTTTAATCATGGCACAAGCAATATATGTAAAATTTGAAGTCCCATCTGACCTGGAGAACAGCGCATTGGAAGCGCTTGAACTGGCAAGGGACACTGGCAAGGTACGTAAAGGAACTAATGAAGCCACAAAAGCTATCGAGAGAAGCACGGCTAAGCTCATATACGTTTCAGAGGATATCGCTCCTCCAGAGATTGTGGCCCATATTCCACCTCTGTGTGAAGAAAAGAACATCCCTTATGTTTATGTCAAAAAACAGGAAGAACTGGGTGCAGCCTGTGGTCTTAAAGTCGGATGCGGTGCAGCGGTTATCCTGGAATCAGGCAAAGCAAAAGAACTGGTCGAAGATGTGGCTAACAAGGTCCAGGCATTGAAGTAGGCGCTCGATTATGGCAGATAATGACGGATTCCCGGCAGAGATTATTGAGATCGTAGGCAACACCGGTATGCATGGTGAGGCCCTGCAGGTGCAGTGCAGGATTCTGGAAGGTAGGGACAAAGGGAGAATTATCACACGCAATTGCGTGGGTCCTGTCAGGCTTGGAGACATCCTGATGCTTCTTGAAACCTCAAGAGAAGCAAAGAAACTTGCCACCAGGTGAGTGAGACATATGGAAAAGCGTAAATGCTCATTCTGCGGTGGCGACATTGAAGTCGGCACAGGTAAGATGTTTGTAAAGAAGGACGGTTCAACCATGTATTTCTGCTCAAGTAAATGCCAGAACAACAGGAATCTTGGCAGGATACCAAGGCGTGTGGAATGGACCGATACAGCCCATAACCTCAAATCGAAATAGACCCTGCTTTTTTTTAGGATAGGATATAATGCAGAGAACATATATTATGGTCAAACCGGACGGCGTACAGCGGGGGCTTATCGGCAAGATTATTGCCCGTATCGAGGAACGTGGTCTCAAGCTGGTAGCCCTGAAAATGTACACTATTCCAGAAGATGTAGCCAGGGCTCATTATGGAGAACATGAAGGTAAACCCTTTTTCACGTCACTGCTGGATTTTATTACCAGTGGACCTTCTGTTTCAATGGTTGTCGAAGGTAAGGAAGCCATTAAGATAATGAGGTCAACTGTAGGTTCTACGAATCCCCAGGATGCATCACCTGGTACCTTACGTGGTGATTTCAGCCTGGATATGGGACGCAATATCATTCATGCGTCTGATTCAATTGAATCTGCGAACAGGGAAATTGGTATCCATTTTAGTGAATCCGAGATTGTATCATTTACCAGAATAGATGAACAAT
The DNA here is from genome assembly GCA_030614485.1 of Methanosarcinales archaeon. Lineage (GTDB taxonomy): Archaea > Halobacteriota > Methanosarcinia > Methanosarcinales > Methanocomedenaceae > Methanocomedens_B. The sequence continues at coordinate 2,063 of JAUWTY010000091.1, forward strand.
GGATTTACGAATAACTACAAACAACAAATTGTTTTTTTAATTGTCAGCGAACCATCGGTTCGCTGATACATATTCATAAATTATACATGTAAGGTTTACAAAAATATATATTGAGTCATTACCATATTGTTACTGGGATAATAATTTTTAATAGGGGGACTTTAAATGGCACAGGATAAAAATCTCCGAACTCCAATTGTCTGCGTTATGGGTCACGTTGACCACGGCAAGACCAGCCTTTTAGACAAAATCCGTGGAACGGCCATAACAGAAGGAGAAGCGGGAGCCATCACCCAGCATATCGGTGCTACTGAAGTTCCTCTTGAAGTAATAAATAAAGTTTGCGGAAACCAGGTCAAGGATAAATTCAAACTCCCAGGTCTGCTTTTTATAGATACTCCCGGACATCATGCTTTCACTACCTTGCGGTCCAGGGGCGGTGCACTGGCTGACCTGGCAATAGTGATAGTTGATGTGAATGAAGGATTCCAGCCCCAGACCATTGAGGCTGTCAATATCCTGAAAAATTATAAAACACCCTTTGTTGTAGCTGCGAACAAGATTGACCGGTTACATGGCTGGGACCCGAGTCCAGGCTCACCGTTCCTCGCAACATATAACAAGCAACCAGAGCACATAAGGTCAATTCTTGATACGAAGTTATACGAATTAGTGGGTGAGCTGTATGATTATGGTTTCAGTTCTGACCGATTTGACAGGATACGGGATTTCCAGAGCAATATTGCAGTAATACCCATCAGTGCCAAGACTGGCGAAGGGCTGCCTGATATACTTACAGTGTTGCTTGGTCTGGCCCAGAAATTCCTGGAAACAAACCTTGAGTACAATACTACCGGGCCGGGTGTGGGTGTGGTGCTGGAGGTCAAGGAAGAACGGGGCTTAGGCATGACTCTTGACGCCATCCTCCATGAAGGTGAGGTCAAAGTAGGAAATATGGTTGCAGTGGGTACATTGAACGACCCAATAGTAACAAAGATAAGGGCTTTACTAAAACCCAGACCATTATCAGAAATATCTAAGGAGGAAAAGTTCAAGCAGGTAAAACATATTACTGCTGCTGCTGGCCTTAAGATATCTGCACCTGGTCTGGACGAAGCTATTGCAGGTGCACCCATAAGAGTAGTCACCAAAGAAAATGCTGATAAAATCTCAGATGAAATTCGGTCTGAGATCAATCAAACCAGAATTGAAACTGATAATGTAGGGATTATTATCCGGGCAGATACTATCGGCAGTCTCGAAGCAATGGTAAACGAACTCAAAGGTGCTGAAGTACCAATACGAAAAGCCGATATTGGTAATATCTCAAGACGGGATATTGTTGAAGCTTCTGCCATTGAAGACCCTTTATATTCAGTAGTAATGGGATTTAATGTGGAAATACTTCCTGATGCTCTTGATGAACTACAGAAAACCGATGTAAAGCTCTTTATGAGCGATGTTATATACCGTCTGGTGGAAGATTTTGAAGAACATGTAGATGACCTAAAAGCACTTACTGAAAAACAAAGAAGTGAAGCTATCATCAAGCCAGGTAAGTTCCGGATTTTGCCAAACCATACCTTCCGCCAGAGCAAACCTGCTGTGGTGGGTGTGGAAGTGGAAGGTGGGGTCATAAAGAAGAAACTCAATGTGATGAATGAAGCCGGAAATCGCATTGGTGTCATTAAGGTTATTCAGGACAAAAGCGAGAATGTAGATGAGGCAAAGTTTGGTTCACAGGTAGCAATTTCCATTGACGGACCAGTGGTGGGCCGGAATATCAAAGAAGGCGAATTGCTCTACATTGATGTACCTGAAAAACATGCCAAGATAGTGGAACAGGAACTTATCGATTCATTAGCTCCTGATGAACTGGAAACACTTGAGGTTTTTATGAAGATTAAACGTAAAGGGAATGCTTTTTGGGGAAAATAAGTTCTATTAAGGTCTATTTCATTTAATTCAGTATTCTATTTTTGTATTTTTTCAAGTAATTCAGTCTCATTCAAGTTCCTCAGTACATTGGTAAGTGTCCGCCGTGTTGAGGTGCGGTAATATTCCCTTGTGACCTTTGCGTATGATTGTACAGCCCCCTCAAGCAGCCCCCTGTCCTTTATCCTGGTACCCATTCGTATCAGGATTTCAGCTATAGCCTGGAACATGGATGAGCGCTCGAACTCATCTGTCAGGTTGTCAGCTGTACTTTGGGCCATGACAATACACTGCCTGGCCTTGTCCATTTCCCCAATTTCAAGAAATAGTGCTGTAAGGTCAACATAGGCAGACACCCGGTAAATATCCTGCTTAATGCGCCTGGACTTATCAATCACATCCAGTGCCATCTCTGCCATCTCCTGTGCTGCCCCCACCGCTGCCGCATCATCACTGTCATAGAGTGCACGGGAAATACCTCTTAACGCAGATGAGCGGTAAGTATCATATTCGATGGTACCGGCAAGTTGTTTTGAAGCTTCAACAGTTTCTTCATCGCTGTTTGTTACACCCACTTTTCCCATGGCCACCGCCACACCCTGCAGGCAATGGCTCCTGTCATGTCCGGTATCGGTTTTTGCTGACAGTGCCAAAGCCCGGTTGAGCAGGTCGGCACTGGATGTATTGCCTGCAATGCGGGCTGTAGCCCTGATAATATCAACAAATGCCTTTGACCGGTCATGTGTGTCAATAATCTGCCGGGTGAACCCTTCGGCAGCATCAAGATAGATAGTATTGTTCGTCTCAACCGCTTTTTGCGCCAGTGTAGCAATACCGGCCCTATATTTCTTGGAACGGAGGGTATCGTTCTTTATGGCCTCTGCCGTATCTTCAAGATGCTTAATAAAATCCCCTGCAGTATTATTCACCATAACATTGCCCCCATGTTATTCATTATTCATTCATCCCTGAACCTGAAATACACCCTTCTGTTGTTCTTACCCTTATTCTCGGCTTTGAATATCTCAATATGTGGTATCTCCCCGGTATTAGCCACGTGGGTGCCTCCACATGCCTGCTGGTCCACACCGGGTATGGAGATGACCCGTATCTCATGGATATCAGGTGGGAAGGCGTCCTTGAGTTTGACAACCGATGGTATCTGGAAGGCTTCATCCCTGGGCATGATATTGATACTGATCGGAAGTTTTTGGTCAATAATCTCATTGACCTTTGTCTCG
>JAUWTY010000110.1 GCA_030614485.1 Methanosarcinales archaeon
TCAACCGGGCTTGCGGCCCCCAGCACCACTTTGAGGCTTTTGCGAAACTCCATCAGGGCAATAGCGATACGTGCTGCTTCAGGGTCATCGGCGTCAATGATGGCGAGATCTCCCACCACGTCAAAGGTGGGTGTGAAGCCCAGTATGTCCTCAAGTGATGGTTTTTTTGGCTTTGTTTCAAATTCTGCTTCTATGATGGTTAGATTATCACCTGTCTCTGAACCAGCTAATCCTGCCAGTTCGTCCGGGTCAGGTTTGCCGTTCACAGGAATAAGGATGTATTCATTCTCCCGGCGTACCCGGGCTTCAGGATGTATGATGCCTGCCTGCAGTAGCAGCCTTCGTGTATCTTCTGCCAGTTTTTTGGATACCCTGATGGCCCATAGTTTCATGGAATTTACAATGTCCTTGCACGATAAAAGGGTTTAGATAAATAATTAAACGAGCCCTGATTACTACATAAGGATGCCAGACATGCTGACTCTGAATATCAAATCTCCTGTGAACTGCCTGTGTGACTTCACATACAATTTCTACTGGCAGCACCAGGGTTCGGAACTCGACCCCGATGCTCCTATTGACAACCAGCAAGATAGTGAATATACACACCGTGACCTGGTGGAACACCTGCGCTTAGGCGGTGATGTGCATATCAAGGGCAATGCGGGCAGCAGGCTTGGTTCCAGCCTGGGTGTTGACTTGAAATATTTCGGGGGCACCGGTCGGGAGCTGGATGTTGGCAGCATATTCGTGGACGGGGATGCAGGCACCCGCATGGGTATCAGCATGGTCTCTGGCCGGATATATGTATCAGACAGCGTGGCGCAGCCTACGGGGAATGTGGTCGAAGTGGTGTCTGACCAGGAAGGTTACTGTTGTTTCAGGTCCGTCACAGATATCCTGCACCATGGTATGGGTGCGGATGAGTTCACAGACGGCAGGAATTCCTTCCAGGATGGCGACGTGCCGTGCTTGGTGCTGGCAGACGGCGTGCTTAGGGATACAGTGGGTGCCCGGTGTGAGCGGGATGCCAGGGTGATGGTAGAGGGTGACGTTAGCCTGAGCACTGGCATCCTGATGCAAAATGGCACAATTTATGTGGATGGAAATGCGGGCATGAACACAGGCACGCTGCTGGCTGGCGGGACTGTGGTGGTACGGGGAGATGTGAGTGAGTTTGCGGCCGCAGATATGCGAGCGGGCAACCTGATAATCACGGGCAAGTCCCGGGGCTACATGTGCGCCAATATGCGGGGTGGGGCTGTGTTCGCGAAGCGGGAGGTGAAGGTAATACCACCAGCTGCGCAGTGCCAGCCATCGGATAGTGACCTGAAACTGCTGGTGGATGTACTGGACACTAACCGGATGGATGCCATGAGTTACAGGAAATATGGAATAAGATGATGGCTATTGCGCTTGACCCCTGTGGATCCATTCGTCTATCAACCTTAAAATATAGATTAATCCCGGGGTTATGATAAGTGAAAATACAAGACCGGCTGTGTCAGCCATAAGGTCGGCTATAGTTCCTGACCTACCCGGTACATAGGTCTGGTGTATCTCGTCAGTTATGGCATATGATACCCCTATTATCAATACTAATAATACAGCATATTTTTGCAATTTGGCATTCCTTGAAAAATGCATTGTCAGATAAAGCACGATACCGAATCCTGTATATAAAAAGAAATGCAGGAGTTTATCATAGTTGGAATATGCATAAATCGATATTTCGGTAATGATTCCTAAACCGAATCCTTCGAAAAATGATAGAATGTCCAATATGTACTGTTTTTCAATAAAATCTATATGTTTGGATACATCACTTAGTGATGAGAGATAGAAAATAAATATGGCATATAAAATGCTTGACATCAGGAAAAATTTGAAAATATTAATAAGTCGCAGATATTTTACCATTGCACTAAATACATTGTTAGTAGTTTAAAACATTTTGCGAAATTTTATGGATATATTATTGATCATGGCACTGTTTTAAAATCTAATTATGTAGTAAAATAGTGATTCATTTACAATGAATATATATTTATTGCAATAGTAGGGAAATGTGAAAAATTCTGACAGGATTAACAGTATCTCCAAACCATATATCCATATGAAATAGCTCCCCCTACACCACACAAAAATAGTTTAGAAGATGTGGACATACTATCGATGGCTCCCTGATGATCCATCAACCTACATCTCCATGTTGTTGAGTCATGGAAATGGCCATCTAATCATATATTTTGATCTTGGTACTTTTTTATTGCAAAATGGAGTGAGTCGGCACGATTTCCAACGGTTTCTGCGTAAGTGTTTGCAACAGAAGCCTTTAGGAGATCTCGCTCATAATGGAATCCTGAAATAAATTTTCCTTTTGGTTTTAGATTCAAAGGACAATCGATGAATGTGTCCAATGTTTTTAGAGTTCTAATAATTTTGGCTGGATCAATTGTCATACTATCACCAAGTAAACCATACGACCAAGATACTCCTTAGGGCAGTCAACTTTGGCACTGTTTCCGAATTTTGTTACTTTGCGAATGAAAAATCCTTCGATGCCTTCTATTTCTAGATGATTTTGTGGTAGTATCTCTACTTTTCTCATAGGATATCCTATGTATTCAAAGATTGTGCTAAATTTATAAATGTGGTCTGAAACTGATGGAAAATTGAATTGGAATGTGAACTAAATGAAATTAAAGAAAGTTGTTAAGTTTTTCGGAGATACCGAATATCGAACAAAAAAAGAAAAATAAGTTTTCCCGCCGTGTTTCAGGCGGGAATGACTTTTTTACTTATCAATCTTCAGCGCAGCATGGGGGCACATGGTCACGCACGCACCACACTGCACACACTTGTCCACTTCCATCTGCACTGTCCAGTCGTCCTTAAAAGATATAACTCCCGTAGGACAGACCGAGATGCAAGCACCACAGTTGACACACTCATCCTCATCCTTTATTACAGGTTGTTCAAGAGGCGTGATAGTAGCACCCCGCTTCTTAAAAGCTGCCGTGACCGTATCATACTCGTCCTGATGTACGTCAATTACCACCTCGCCACCGCTGGGTTTCACATCAGCCCTGTCAATATTCAGCAGTGTTCCCGTTTCCAGTATCACTTCCGCTATCAGGGGTTTAGGGGTTATCTCCATGGTTGCATGTAATATGAACTTCATCTCACTACCTCCTTGCCAGCAGTTTACTGATATCATCACTGGTGATGATACCCACAACCTTGCTGTGCTTATTCAGCACTGGCATAGCACTGATATTGTACTGTTCCAGCTTGCACGCTGCCACATCAATGGGCTCTGCGGCATCAGCAGTGACCACATTACGGGTCATAATATCATCCAGTTTGTCCCGCTTGCTCTTTGCTACGGCCTTGGCAATGTCCCACGCCGTGATAATACCCACCAGCTTGTCCTCATCAGACACCACTGGCAGGTGGTTAAAGTTACCCTCCATGATAGCCTTGGCCGCGTCTTCCACTGTCAGACCCTGCCTGATAGTTGTTACCCGCTTGGCCATCACATCGGCTACATTAGGCTGTTCGCCAATCTGCTTCATGGGTTTTACCACACCTGTATTGGGGAGTTTCTCAACTGGCAGAGTGGGATAGAACTCGCCCCTCGTTATCCAATCCTTCAACTCTCCGGCAATAGCCCTGGCATCATGGAAACTGGACATGGGTGAGGTGGTAACCTCTTTGCCGTTAATGTCTATCATTCCCGACTTCAGCTCCTCGTAGGTAACCTGGCGCAAAACTGGTCTGCTCCTGCGCGCCACACCGTAGTCCAGCACGTCAGTGGTAATGTCAGCATCAGTAATCGCAGTAGCCTGTGCAATGTCAGCATTCAGGATAGGTATGGGTATGCCAATACCCACATACAGCGACGTGCCATATCCATTGAATGTGGCACCCCTCACGTATTTCTTATCCATCTGCTTCATGTCGCCCTGTACCATCAGGGTACCGAAATTATTGGCTGGTTCGTGCTGGGTGCCCTGTCCGGTAACGTACCCCTGGGCTCCACAAAGGAAAATCCTGCTCCCCATGCCAATAGTCTGGTACGTGGGGTCATTATACATTGGGGAGAGCACACCCGCCGCTGAATAAGTAGCATTGCCGCATTCGGGCAGCAGTGTTCCCATGTACGTATGCAGGGTACGGTCCGAGCAGTTGCTCGCCGCATTGTACTTCTGGTAGCCGTTTCTGGGATTGAACATCGTTGCCTGGTTGATGTCGTCAATGGTCACTGAAGTATCGAGCAGCTTGCGGGGATAGCAGTCTGTACGATAGGCTGTTGCATGGATGTCAACAGATTTTCCAGCCACCAGGTCCTCGATGACATGGCCGCCGCCATATTCCATACCTCTGCTCTCGCTGAGCTGGGTGGCCCCTATATACGCATCAATGGCGGCCAGGCCCGAGTAGGCCTCCACATCATTGAACCATACCTTTTGCATCTTGATGGGAGGGTCGGAATGACCCAGATTAATGAAAGCTCCCGAAGAACACATGGCTCCGAAGGTGCCA
>JAUWTY010000122.1 GCA_030614485.1 Methanosarcinales archaeon
CTTGAAACAATAATGGACCTGTATTCAAGGCCAATTTACAAAGAAATAGACCCTTCTGCCATTATATTCATTACTTTCCCCTTGTTCTATGGTCTCATGCTTGGAGATATCGGATACGCTCTGGTGTTACTGACACTGGGCATGATAGGTAAAGCAAAGATCAGGTCGGAGGGTTTGAAACCCCTGGCAACCTTGCTCATATACTGTAGTATCTCAACATTGATATTCGGCATATTATTTGCCGAGATTTTCGGATTCCATCTTTTTGGCCACCACAGTGTTGTGGCAGAACTGTTTGGTGAGCATAGTGCATTGGGAGAAATGTTCTATAATTTCCATGCTTTGCCAATATTAGAGAGGCTTGGCAGGGAAGATATACCAATATTATTGATAGCAACCGCGCTTATTGGCGTAGTGCATTTAAACCTGGGATTCTTGTTAGGTTTTAGGAATGAAGCGGTATTACATGGTGTTAAAACAGCTGTGCTGGAAAAGATTAGCTGGATAATACTGCAACTGGGAATTGCCATCTTTATTTTAGCGGCAATGGGATACATACCCATTGTTGGTAAGACAGTAGGTGCAGCAGTGGCTGTACTGGGTGTGGTAATGTTGATTGCAGGTGAAGGCGGGGCAGCCATACTGGAACTCCCGTCCATACTGAGTAATACGCTTTCATATACAAGGCTTGCAGCAGTAGGACTATCTTCTGTAGGCATTGCTTTTGCTGTCAATGAAATCGTGACCGGAATGCTCTTCCCCAAGGGTGGAATATTCATATTATTGGGGATTTTAGTGCTTCTGGTTGGGCACACAGTAAACACCGTATTGGGCGTAGTGGCGCCCGGGCTGCATGCCTTGAGGCTGCAGTATGTGGAATTTTTCACAAAATTCTACCACGGCGGTGGTCGTAAATTTGATCCATTTGGATATAATCGAAAATACACGGAGGAAAAATAAATGGTAGATATTAGTATAGCAGATGCAACAGTTGAACAGATACTTGCAAACCAGAAAGGATTGATAGCCATTGGCGCAGGCCTGGCAGTTGGTTTATCCGGCATTGCATCAGGTATTGCAGAAAAAGATATTGGTGCTGCAGCTGTAGGTGCAATGGCAGAACGTGAGGAACTATTCGGCAAAGGTCTTATCCTGACCGTTATTCCTGAAACCATCGTTATCTTTGGTCTGGTCGTTGCTATATTGTTGTTATTCCTGTAAATACTCAACCCGTTATCGGGAGATAGAATATGGGACTTGAAGACGTTGTGAATGACATTTTGGAGCAAGCCAGGTCCAAAGCTGCAGCTATCAATGCTGAAGCTGAGGAAGAAGCCGCTGCCCTGATAAGTAAGGCACAATCCAAAGCAGATGAGATTATGCAAACCCGTCAGGCTGAAGTTGATGCCCATATAGAGCGAATGCATAAACAGGAAATATCCAGTGCCCATCTTGAAATGAAGCGAGCTGCCTTGAATGCAAAAAAGGATATTCTGGACAGCGTTAATCAATCCGCAAAGGATGACATCTCTTCGATGCCAACCGAGCAGAATGCCGACCTGTTAAAGACAATTCTCGATAAACACGGCAGCAGTGGAACCAGGGTTTATTCCAATGAAAGAGATGCAAAATTTGTTCAGGAAATGACCGATCTTACATATATGGGTGAGATAGACTGCATCGGCGGACTGGTTATTGAGAACAATGACGGTACTGTACGAATGGATTATACATACGATAGGATTCTGGAAGATGTATCTGAACAGTCTCTGAAGCAGATATCTGATATACTCTTTGGGTGAGGTGTTCATGGCATTCTTGATCAGGCGGGGCAGTAAAAAATATCCGTACATCACGGCCAGGGTAAGGGCTATGAAAAGTAAATTGTTGCCCAGAGAGGTTTACCCTAAACTGATGAACATGGACATTCCCGAGATAACACGTTTTATAGGGGAGTCTGAATACAAGCAGGATGTGGATGAACTTGCCCAAAAATACAGCGGACTCGACCTGTTGGAGCATGCACTTAACCAGAATCTGGCCAGAACATATCGTAAATTGTTACGCGTATCCCAGGATGAACCAAATTTTCTGATTACAGAATATCTAAGACACTGGGACATCTGGAATATTAAGACTATCCTGAGAGGAAAATATTATGGGGCTCAGGCCCAGGAAATACTGGACGCTGTGGTGGCGGCAGGGCAGCTGGGTTACCGCGAACTTACTTCCATCGCCAATATGGAATCCATTGACGATATTAAGGCCGCTCTTGCAAACTCACCTTATTATGCTGCAATTGCAGATTATGATGGTGGTGAACTGTCGGCCATTGAGAACGAACTTGACAAGATATATTATTCAAGATTGCTGGCATCCATCGGCAAATCAAAAGGCGAAAAACTGAGTCTTAAATTTATCAAGACCGAGATCGACCTTAAGAATCTTAAAATTCTTTTCAGGACCAAGAAGGCTGGTCTAGTGAAGGATGATATTTTTGAATTGCTGATACCTGGCGGTATGGAATTTAAGAGTGGAGATTTAAAGAGGATGTCATCTCTCCCATGGTCTGATTTTCTGAAAGGACTTGAAGATTACTCATACTGGTCTGAAATTTCTGAAGTGGTAAGTGAGGATATGACCTCTCTTATGGACGTGGAAGCCCTACTGGACAAATATGCAATGGGATATGCATCCAGGATTTCACATTATTATCCACTTTCCATTCTTCCCATATATGATTATATGCTCAGGAAGAACAATGAAATAAACAACATTAGGACCATTGTGCGGGGTAAGAAAGTAAAACTACCTGATGAAATTATAAGAAAACATCTGGTGATGTAAATATGGAAATAGCAGTAATCGGGGACAGTGATTTTACCACAGGTTTCAGGCTTGCAGGTATTAAAAAGATTTACGAGACAAAAGGAACTGACGACCTCGTGCCTACTTTACAGAATGTACTTGAAGAACGTGAAGTTGGGGTTTTAGTTATACATAATGATGATCTGGCCAGTTTGCCGGAACAGTTCAGGATAATGCTGGACGAAATGGTCACGCCCACCACTATAGCACTTGGTGGTGCAGGTGAGAGTTCAAATTTAAGAGATAAAATTAAACAAGCAGTAGGTGTTGATCTTTGGTAACAAAAGGAGAAATTTATAGAATATCTGGACCAGTAGTTACTGTCCAGGGCATCAATACCAGTATGTATGATGTTGTAAAAGTAGGTAATGAAGGCCTCATGGGAGAGGTAATTGGAATCGAGAAGGACAAGTCTATTGTCCAGGTCTATGAAGAAACAGCTGGTATAAGACCTGGAGAACCTGTGGAAAATACGGGTATGCCTCTGTCAGTTGAACTCGGTCCCGGACTTATTGAAAGTATATATGACGGTATTCAGCGCCCATTGCCTATCCTTAAGGACAAGATGGGTGATTTTATAGAACGTGGGGTGACAGCAGATGGTTTGGACCATGAGAAACTCTGGGAATTCAAAGCTGTTGTAAAGTCTGGTGATAAAGTATCCGGTGGCGTAGTTATCGGTACTGTCCAGGAAACACCCAATGTAGAGCACCGTATTATGGTCCCACCTAATGTATCAGGCACCGTGGATGAGATAAAGAGCGGTAAATTCACTGTGTTGGATACTGTTTGTACACTTACTGACGGCACCGAGATACAGATGATGCAGAAATGGCCTGTGCGTTTGCCCAGACCTGTAAATAAAAAACTCACCCCTAATATCCCACTTATAACTGGACAGCGTATTCTTGACGGCCTGTTCCCTGTTGCCAAGGGCGGAACGGCAGCTATTCCCGGTCCTTTCGGGAGCGGTAAGACCGTAACCCAGCAGCAGCTTGCTAAATGGAGTGATACTGAGATTGTGGTCTATATCGGTTGCGGTGAGAGGGGTAACGAGATGGCAGATGTGCTTACCGAGTTCCCTGAACTGGAAGACCCCAAGACCGGCAGGCCGCTGATGGAGCGGACCGTGCTTATAGCCAATACCAGTAACATGCCGGTGGCGGCAAGGGAAGCCAGTGTTTATACCGGTATCACCATTGCCGAGTATTACAGGGATATGGGGTATGATGTATCATTAATGGCTGACAGTACCAGCAGATGGGCCGAAGCCATGCGAGAGATATCATCAAGGCTGGAAGAGATGCCAGGTGAAGAAGGTTATCCTGCATACCTGT